>JAJRUG010000018.1 GCA_024277915.1 Gammaproteobacteria bacterium | reverse complement strand
TTGCCAGGGTGTAGCCGGTGCAATCGCCCGGCATATTGCACAAGTGTGCCTTTCCACGACACCGGCAACGTGAGGAACAGGGTATCCAGACGCGCATCGTCGAATCCTTCTCCGATATATCTTCCGGTTGCCAGCAGGAGACGTTCTTCTCCTATTGGAATAGAGGCGAGTTGTTCCCGGACTTTTAGCCGTTCTTTCGTTGACCGTCCTCCTTTCAGAACGACGATATGCCGGACAAAGCCTTTTAACCGCTGGTAGAGATGCTCAAGGTGATTCTTGCATTCCGTCAGCAAGATGGGTGATCGACCTTCTTCCATCGCCAGCAGCACATCGTTGATGATCCGCGCGTTGCGCTTTTCATCGATTATCAGCAGGCCGTAGAGTGCCTGAATGGTTAGTTCGGATGCCTGCGCGGGAGGGTCAAAGCCGGTTTCCCTAACGACAAGTCGGTGTTTAAAGGGGCGTTGCGCTAACTGACTACGTGGATCGACGCTGAATCGAATGGGGCCGATCTGCATATGAATGATGGGTTGGTGGCCATCGCGGCGCTGCGGTGTGGCGGTCAACCCGACAACGTAACGTGCCTTTATCTCGGAGAGGATGCGCTCGAACGAAACGGCTGGCAGATGGTGGCATTCGTCAATAATGACCTGACCATACTTGGCGACGATGTCGTCCACCGAGTCTTTCCGAGACAGGCTCTGGATCATGGCTACGTCGACTTGTCCTGTCAGCTTACGTTCCCCACCACCAAGCTGGCCGATTGATTTTATGTCGCGGTCAAGAAAGATGCCGATCTGCGATCTCCATTGTTCCAACAGTGGTTGTCTGTGCACCAGGACCAAGGTGCTGCACTTTCGTGCAGCGATCAGGCAGGTTCCGAGGACGGTTTTTCCGAAACCTGGTGGTGCCACGATTACGCCGTTATCGTGCTCGAGTATAGCTTTTACTGCCTGGTGCTGGGCATCGGTCAGATCACCGAAAAAGCTGGCATCCACGTGATCGCCGAGGTTTCTCTGGTCTTCCACCTTGAGGTGGCTTTTGTATTTCTGGAGTAACGCCCGTACGTCATCGAGACACCCCCGCGGCAGGCTGATGTGCTTTCCATGATCTTCGGCACAGGCGATTATGCGAGGTGTCAGCGCCGTGGAAAGTCGGAGGTTCTGTTTCTTGTAGAACTCCGGGTTCTGAAATGCGGCCAGCCGCTGGATCTGATTGATCAGGGGCGATGGCAGGCCGGTTTTCTCAACGTAAAGGCGCTGGGATAGAATACTTTGAACCTTGTGTGGGACGGGGTCGGTGATCGGAATGTGCTTCGGTTTTCGGGAAGGCGGCGTCAGCCACGGGCTGTCGTCCACAACATTTTCTTCGGTAATGTCAATCTGGAGCCCCGTTATCTGGCCACGTGTTGTGGCTTCCAGCGCGATCTCGTCAACTTTCTCGATCGGAGTTGAGTAATTTGCCGTTCGACTTCAGAAATTCTCTGAAGAATGATTTTGCGATCAGAAGTTTTCATGGTTGTGTGCAATCCGGGCGATCAGCCGGTTGCTTCAAGACCACTCAGCGTTTCCACGGGCCACCGGGCTGCCACCGATTGGTGAAGGTTTGGTTATTTTTCAGAGCTTGTGTTGGCGGCATAAGAAATATTTCCAGCAGGTGACATACCTCCTCAAGTGATGGGGGCGCAGAAGTGGCCAGCAACATACCCTTTCTCAGGAACGCGCTCCACTGCAAGTTCTTCTGTTTGTCGCTATAGAATACTGAACTGAGGCCGGTTGGCATTTGTGCTGGCAAGGGTGTTTGGCGACGTGCGAGCGTGTTTCGGATGGCTTCAGACAATGTGAGTCCGTCGAAGTCGAATTGATGGGCCATTATCCAAAGGTCATAGAAGTCCTTCATCCGGCTGTTGGCGATGCCCAGGTTGATCAGGGCCTGGTACTTTTCAGCCACCACCGTTTCTCGCGGGTAGGCCCTCAAACAGGGCGCCGGATATTCCAGCAGTGTGGGATACTCGATCTGTTCGGGTTCAGGCGTCACGGCATCGCCGAATCCAATGTCAGCCTGGATAGGAATTCGGGCGCCGGCCAGGTCGCCAACTAGCGTCACACGTATTCCACCATATTCCGTTGCGTCACGAATCAATTCAACCCGCACGCTATCAGCGAGGAATACCAAACCGTCATCCTCAACAGGAACGTTACACAAGGTGCGAAAGGTCTCTTGCAGTGTCGCTTCGTCGCTATCGCCAAAACCCAGGAAGTCTACATCGCGGGTCGGACGGTGTGCCTGATCACCCCACAGGGTGAAAAGCATTGCGCCCTTCAGGATGAAACGATCACAATACTCAGACTGGCTCAACCGGTACAAGAGCCGTTCCAACCCATAGCGGGTCAGAATCAACTGGAAGTCCTCACCTCGTTTCCTTGCCAGTTCCAGCAATCGGTTCCTCACTGAAGCAGCGGTGTTATTTCCACGTTTATCCGTCATGTCGCAAGCGATTCCAGATAGGGTCGCATGACATTTTGCACACGGCAAATCTTTGCGTATTGCCAGAGGTCATCCATGGTGCAACGCTTCGACCGCCAGCATTCCCGGAGCGCTTCGATAGCCACGTCCAGCCCGATCTTGTTTCTATATTTGAAGCAATCGGCTACCGTCTTCGCTGGCGTGAATACATGGACAATGACACCCTCGACTCGGCGCTCTTCTACACCGGCGCCGAGCGCTGCTGAGGAGAAGCTGACAATGCGCAGGGGAGGGTACTCCACACGGGGTCGCCAGGCTTTCTCACCGATGGCCAGCCAGACTTCGAAGGGCGACTGTGTGGTGAGTTCATGAAATCGAAGCGCAGACAGGAGACAGACCACCCCTTTCGGGATGCGTTTGCAGGCTTCGGCCAGAGATCGGTGTTCGCTCGCGTTGGAACCGGGAAGCACATAGAGTCCTCTGCCGATTCGCTGCAGCTTGCCGGCAGCATGGAGTCGGCTGAGATAGATCCGTGGGATGCCATAAGGTTTGAGATCCCGTGGGCGCAGGACTCCGGCCTTTTTGACCAGTGCCAGCACCTTGTCTGTGTGTGTAGGTCGAGTCGCCATATAAATACGGATGTTACATTGCATAGTAATAAATAAACAAGTCCCGATGAATAGAAACATTCAGCGGAAAGATTGGGTGGGTGCGGTCCGTATTGCGCTGGTGCAGTTAAGATATTGTTGTATCGGAATAAATTGACACTCGTGAAAAAGTCCTCAGCCGGGGGATAAGGTCGCATCCCCTTGGGGACGCCATCTTCATCTATAATTCCTTGAATTATAAGAAAATAAAAAAGCCTCGTGTTTGGTAAGAAAACACGGGGCTTTGCTACGCTCCGGTGGGTGGCAGCTTTGCCGTGGTCTGGCTGGCAACCTTCACGTGGTCTGGGTGGCAGGCTTCACTGGAATACGCAGCGAAGTCTAACGCTGGGCATGATCAAGAAGCTGCACGAAGGTTTGAAGATTCCATACGACTGTCTTATCGCGTAAGGAAAAACGATAGATATATCGAGGTATAGAGGATCGTGTGGCCGAATCGACAGAAAAGCTTCTGGAAGCATTTCTACAATGAGTCCCGATAACCGGTGCACCGCGTGAATGTTCCGTCACTGCCCCATCGTTGGTGACGGAGCACGAAATCGCTTTCTTCCGGACGCTATTCAAATTCCTCAGGCCATTTTCTGGCGGTGTGAAAAACGCTCAGAATCTGAACTTCTCTGCCTTTTATCCGGTATGGCACGATATAGGGCAGCTTTGGAATGACCAGCTCCAGTGTTCCCCGAGCTCTCCCCGATCTACCCAGTTTCGGGTGATCTTCAAGCTGGCTGGCTGCGTGCCGTATCGTCTGTGCTACTTCCCAGGCAGCACGTCGGTTGTCTCTGGCGATATAATCCTGAATACGCGCCAGTGCTCTGGCCGCCGGTTCCGCCCAGATAATTCGCACAGTCAGTTGTCTTTATATTTGTCGAATATCTGCGCCATTTCGGAGTCGCTGGCGAAGCGGCCTTCATCCGCCGCCTTTATACCTTCTTTCGTGCGTTCGATCTGCCAGGCGTGTACTTCCAGGAGCTGGTCGATCGCCTGGTTAACCAGGTAATTGCGAGACCTGTCCATCTGGCTTGCCAG
>JAJRUG010000017.1 GCA_024277915.1 Gammaproteobacteria bacterium | reverse complement strand
GGCGAGCAAGTTCCATGGCGAGAAAGGTCTTACCTGTTCCCGCGCCGCCTGAGCATAGTATTCTTGGGTTGGCAGCCACCACATCGACCATTGCCATCTGGTCTTCGGTCAGCCTCGCGATCCGTTCCTCCGCACCGAACGCCTGGACATGCAGTGGAACCACCGCTTCAAACTCAGGCCGTAGGTAACTGCGCAGAGCATTTAGCGCATCACTATCCGCTATGCGTTGCCCCCCATCTTTATTTCGCCAATACTGAAACAGCTTTCGCAACCATCTTTCCAGATTCTTGACGCCGCGAACGTCCGCTACAGTATGCGGATCCCATTCAGAACCGCTCACACGCCATTCGCAATCAGGGAATATGACCCCATAGCCAATGGAGAACTGTGAAATCACACTAGCGTTAAAATTGTCACGTAAATTTTCCCTCAGCCCGTGAAGTGCGGATTCCGCCTGTTTGAATGGACCCTCAACAGATGGATAGTCCTCTCCATAACGGTTTTTGTAGTGCCACATCCCATTCTTGTATGAAACACCACCACCCTTGACCTCAATCGCGTAGAGTCCCCTAGGACAACAAATTAAAAAATCGATCTCACCAAAACGCTTGTAAGCATGCCGAGTCAGATTGAGTGAATGATAGGCCGTATAAGGGCCATGCTTTTCGTCAAAGGAAACTGCTCGAAGCCTGTCGAAGACACGTTTTTCCGCCTGGCTTCGCGTACCATACGGTGTGTCCGGAATCATACGCATTCTCTTGCGCCTACGTTTACAGTAATTCGCGAACTATCAGTTCTTGCTTGCGTGTCAGGTGTTCACGCGCCAGATTCACAAAGAACTGTTTGGAGTCTGCTTCAGTCACGACGGCCTTAGCCTCTCCAGCTATGAGTACGTGCATGCCCCTTCCATCGATCTCAAGTCGATATGCTCCTTTACCCAGGGTCACCCGGGTTTGAATACAGCCCCACTTGTTATCCCGCGCTAACTTCAATGCGGCTTCTTTCTGGTTTTTACTCCACCCCCTCGGGCCGGGTGCAAACAGTTCACGCAGCGGTTTCGGCCTTTCGGGAGGCACTCCGATATCGACCCCGGTATCTGCGATTCGTTGGGCCATCGCCGCCATTCGGTGTGGCACTGCTTCCTGCAAACCGGGATAGTCTCGCAACTCGATCGGTAAACCCAGCCAGCCGTCCCTGGCTGCGAAAAGGATAGCCGCCGCCAGATAATCCGTCTCATTCAACAAAGGATGTTTAAACTCAAGCAACTCGGCACATTCTTCACGCAAGAAAAAAAGTGTCACAACACGTGAAAATGACTTCGAGTGACGCTCGAACAATTCTGTAACTGTGCTATCAGCGAACCCTGCCAGTACTTTCAAATCGCTGGTCAACTTAGAGAGCGCATTTTTCATACGCTCATCCAATTGATCGGCTGCCATTACCAAGTAGCTGAGCAGCACGTCCAATGCACTCTCAGCAGATTCAGACGAATGCCACGCAACAAGTTTGTTGATTAATCCCCAAAATAGCTTCTGAAGAACATCGTCGGAATCAGGCGCCTGCCCAGTGTGTTGCCAGTCTCCAAGCGCGGATATCATCGTGTTCGATATCGTTTCCGCGATACTCTTCTCTGAATCAAAAGCGAGGCGGCATGAACGTGTACCGATATCGCCGCGATTCGCCATATGCAGCAGCATTACCATCATGCCACCCGCGGCCAACGGACCGCCCATCGGCAGGTCACGGTTCGGCAATACCAGATTCTCCGGAGGCCAGATAACGTTGGACGTGCTGGAAAACAGATGTCTATCTACTTCACGCTTGAAAGACGCAAGAGGTATATTATTGAAATCACGTGCGTCTGCGTCACAATTTGATTTATCCTCCCGAGACTGAAAAATAATAGACACGAGCCAGGTAATCGGCAGCGGTGCAGGAACCAGTAGTACACGCACGCTTTCATCGATCTCATCCGGAAAGATCACTTCTCTTGCCTTTCCATTCGATCCGATAGTCATCACCTTTCCCCGCAGAGAAGATAGATCGATTTTGCCCAAACAAGGTATGAGGTGGCCAGTTTCGCGAATGGATTGTTCAACCGCGCCCTTAGGTGCATGTTCGGCAAACAGAGGTAACCAGCCCGGAAAGCTGCAAAACGTGTCTTGATAGTACTTCCTTCGAAATCCCTTTGGAGACATGACCAGACCGGCCGCAAGCATGTAGAGAAGGTTGCGCTGGTTAGTTACCAGCAGCCATTGAGTGGGCAATTGTTTCTGGGTTGATGAATGATTGGCTTCAAGCGCTAATTGAGTCTGATCGGCTGGTTCCATTATATTCGCTCCAGAATCTCTGGATCTTTTGGGAGAATAGGTTCAACTGGGCAGGGCTTGTCAGCTTCTTTAAGCATGATGACACGATCCATTGCGCGTGCAATCATGACATAGAAAAGACGTTTCTTCTGATCAGAGATGCCTGGATTGAAGTAGTGTTCGTTAATGTCTGCGAGGAACACGATATTGAATTCCAGACCTTTACAGGATTGCGCGTTGATAACCATTATGCCTCCAAGACAAAATTTCAATTCATCGAGTTCAGCACCATTATAGTAAGTTGAAACACGTGGCCTTCCATTATCCAACTGAACGTCGACGGTCAGGAGTGCATCATAATAACGTTTTCGTACACTATTTTTAGGCGCAATGACTCCTATAAGCCAACCTGGATTTAGATCCGCAATTTTCAATATCTTTACAATTAGTGATTTGAATTGATTGTGCTTGTATTCGAAAAGTATAGGCCGCTTGGCTGAATGCTGGGCTTTTGGTAAATCCGGCGGTGGACTGGCTGGATCATCCGTGTAAAATTCCCGCGCTAGTCTGGCAACCGGGTATGTGTTGCGGTAATTGTGCATCAGCTCAACAATATCTTCTGACTTAATGAGAAGCCGATTCTGAATTTCCTGCCGGGTGCTGTTTTTGTCCGGATCAATCTGTTGATTTTGATCCGCCACCACAAAAATATTGTCAAAGCCCAGACCATAGACCGCCTTATAAAAAGATGGTGGCATATCCTGGCCCTCATCGATCACTAAATATGGAAATTTACTATCCGGTAGCTCCTCTATATCGGCAATCACTGCTTCCACGGCGTCCCAATCAATTTCCTGCCATTCATTTCCCGGCTGTTTCGGCAACTGCGGAAGTTTTTCTCCGGTTGCTTCCTGGTAAAATTTTCTGAACCATTTAATCCATGTCTCGGATTTTAAGTTTCCCCCAAATAACTGTCTACCTGCTTTATTCAACAGATGGTTATAAACGAGAAAGAGATAATCTTCTTCACCCCGGTAGTAACGCCTAGATCTGAAAAGAGCGAGAACAGATTTTCCCGTCCCGGGGCCACCAATAATAAGATACTTCCCCTTCTTGGGTAGCGCCCGCGCATCTTCCTGTTCCTTGCTGAGATCTTGGATGCCTGGCAGTTTGAATCGGCGCTTAATCATCTCAAACCTCAGTCAACAAAATCCAGAAACGCCGGGATAGACTGTGTATGATCCCCCTTGATAAAAACTCGATCCAATAAGACATTGTTATAGGTGCAACTCGGTTCTGGAATCAAAGCGCAGGCATGACAGGCCGCTCGATTGAGCAGATTCGGTCCCTGGCCTACATGTTCTGAACATACCGGATCCAGGGAACACCATTCAGCGTGATCGAATACACCGGATATCAATGGCAGGAAACGCTCTGGTCTTGCTAACTCGACAAGCCCACCTAGTGAGCCCACCACGTCCGGGACCGCCACATAGATAAGAATGCCAGACATGGAGATTTTGCCTGCGGAACAGTAGATACGCTCCTTTAGGGAAGCCGCTGGATAACCCGCTTCTATTTCTAATTGTCTTATCAAGAGATGTGCTAGAGTGTGTAACAGTAAGAATCGTGGCGTAACTACAACCTCGGTGTCTAATCGCAAATCGGTCTCATCAAACCTTGTTCTAGTGTCATTTGCTCTTTCCATCACTGAGTCTTCAGATTCCCATCGTGTCAAGATTTCTTCCTCGACTGTGAAAAAAACCCCTTCCCCATAAAGCTCAAGTGCTGGTAACCAGTTATTTCCGCCAGTTATGTCAGGTGGCACCAATTTGCCATCCAGGCGCTGAAAACCTTTCAGTACCATTATCTCCTTGAGCCGGGTTACGGAAATGAGATGAACGATGGAATTAACAACCCGCCGTGATCTCCGATCTGATGTCAGTGATGTTGCTGTACTTTTCCAGGCACTTGTGTGGTGTACTGTGACGAAATCTTCGTCATCGGCCACATCCGGAATCTTCTCAATCAACGCTTGGTATTCGCTCTCTAGCAGATTAACCTGGGTGAAGTTTTTGCCGTAAAGGGGATAGCCATTTTCAATCTCCTGCCAAGCATTCTCGACAACGCTGGGTGAGCATCGAAACTCCATGGCTACTTGTGCCAATTCAACCTTTAACATTCGTGGATTCTTTGCGCGTTCTACTTGTTGGCGCTTGCTGGTGCTGGAATACAGGCGATCTACGACTGTCCCCTTGCGAATACGCGATTCCGGAGGGATAACCAACGCAGTGCTGGTCACTGGAGAGTGAATCCGGGCATCATTGATCTCCAGTACTTCGGCCAGAACATCTGATGAGTCGGGCGATTCATCGACCCAAGGTTGACGCCATGTGTTTCCGAAGAAAATTTTGGGTGGGTCGATAAACTTATTGGTTGCTTTACATCGATTACAATATAGCTGCCGATTGGAAGGGCTCGGCTCTTTCAGTTGTAGATAAGGCTTCTTCCAATCCGCCCGACAGTGTTGTTGTTTCTGATTTCTGGGTTTATGGTGGGCTAGAAAGTGCCATGGGACGTCCGCCAAATGACCGTCAACATGAACCAAAACCCATGGCGCCTGCTCAAGTTCCGGCTTCTTTTTACACGTATCCTGGCCTTTCTTATCCTTGTGTGAATTCTGGCATCGGGGTTTCTCGCCAGCTTTAAGTCCTTTCCAAGTTTTGGAATGCAGCAACCCACATTCAGGGCACCGCATCCACGTTGGAAAGCGTAGTGCTGGAACGCAAATACCCTCAACCTGTCCGTTATCCAGTTCGTTTGCGATTGGTTGCTCCCTAAGTTCCTGCTCAATACCCAGTACAGAACGGACTTGATCGACATAGCGAATAATCCGCCCGGCGGAGTTGCCGTCCTTGGTAGTCCATTTCCGGGTATCCGTGACGACCATCAAATATTCCGGGCCGCGCACGATCGCGCCGACAGCGCAAAAGCGCAACAGGTGAGATAGCCGAACGGGCAGGTAGTCTTTGCTCACAACAGTTTTAAAAGGCCACTATTTTCGACATTGCGCATGGACTGGAGCGTCGGCCACAGCCCTTCAATCTTATCGCCGTGGTTATACAATAGCCGATCTTTTACCTTGTCATTATCGGGTGCCTGGTAACCCAACTGGCGCATCGCCTCCTTACAGTGCTGTACTTCTATCCGCCATTGTTCGGTGAGCCTGTCTATATGGTTCTCTGTTGCCACTCCCCGATCAGTATCAGCCTGTGCACACCGGCGCTTGAGTGACTCAATAACTTTCTGTACGCAAGCATCTGACGGATCGAAACTGCCGGCTTGGTTATTACCGAGCAGGAACTTGCAGGAATGACGTATGGTGATTACCAGCGCCGCATGAAGTGCTCGTTGGCGGGCTTGATAAGTGTAGGGTGTGACGCTGGTGGGTTCCACGAAACGATAAAAGGAATCGTGGTAGGGTCGGAAATTCTCATAGTGCGACAGGCTGCGGGCTTGATCGCGGTAAAAATTCGCGAACACTAAACCGGGCACGTCACTGCGTCCAACCCGGCTGCTGGCCTGGATATACTCTGCCGTGGTGAGTGGTTGTCCATTGATGATCATCAAGGCCAGGCGTGCGACATCCAATCCCACGGACACCATGTTGGTGGCCAACACCGCATCGAGGCAATCTTCTTCTTCACGGGTTCGTTCGAGCCGTGAGAATGTTCGTGCATTCTCTTCCGCACTGGGGATGCTGGTCAATTGGGAAATTATCGCGGCAGGGCGCTTAATCGGTTCACTATTCTCGGTCGCATCGGTGTTTTCAGCATTGTCCCCCGATGCTTCTGTTTTCACTACACCGATGGCTTCTTCAGATGAATCGTGTATTTCTTGCTTCTCATCACTGGCCTCGTTCACCTGCGCCTGTCTGATTTCCTCTGTGAGTCTACTGACAACATCTCTAACATTGGTATTGAATGCGTTGTGACTGATACCCACCCCTTTCAAACTGCCGTGATATATAATTTGTGTCCACCAGGCTTCGAGTAGCTCCTCTCGATCCTCCTCGCCTTCCTGGAACACCGCCTCGGGTGCAACAAGTAAGGCTGCCGCTAATGGCGCCATGCAGCGCCGGCGATTAAGCATCGGAGCCAGGTAACCGACATAAAGCCTACCCGGGCGATCATCCAGAGGAACCGTCCGGGCAAAATACGAATCGTCGTGCACCAATCCGGGCGGAGGGAAAACCGCTAACTCACGACCGTAGAGCCTTTCCACTTGCTGCTTCGCCATGCGGATGGTGGCAGTCGAAGCGATATACTTTGGGTGGACCCCGCGTTGGATCAGAACCGTATCGAGTGCAGCCTCATACAGGCCCGCAATGGAGCCCAAGGCTCCAGCAATCAGGTGGAGTTCATCTTGAATAACCAATTCTGGAGGCCTGTTGCCGGCCACACCAAAAAACGCGCTGGTCCTTTCATCCCAGGCCAGCCGTGCAAATTTATCGACTGTGGCGAGTAACAGTGTGGGTGGCTTGTTATAGAGTGCTTCATCGACGACATTGCAAGGAAGTTGGCCCCCCTCCTGTTCCCCGAATTCGCATTTTGGATTCGCGCAGCGGAAATGGAACTCAGTTGGCGTCGAGGTGTAACACTTGGGCGCAAGGAAGACAGACTCGCACCACGGGCAATTTTTCAACACCAGTTTCTGTTGCGCGGAAACTTTACCTTCGCCGGCCTGCTGCACAAACTCTAAAGTTTTGGAAAAAGTATTCGGACTGGCCGCCTCGCCGACCCACATCCCAACGGAGACGGGGTCGTTCCCAAGCCTTGGATTTCTTCGGCGTATCAGTTCCAACGCACAGATCATCCGAGTGGCTCGAAGGTACTGCTGGGTTGTCAAGAGACGTAACGTGTAACGCATGATAACGGTTGTGCCACCGCCAGAGTCTGAGTATTTGAATCTGCGCCACACGATGAGAAACGCAATCAATCCCAGATAAGCCTCCGTTTTCCCACCGCCGGTAGGGAACCAGATCAGATCGACGGTATCCCTGAAGTCGTCATCTTCGTTGACAGCCGACTCGATCACCATCAGGAGGAACGCCAGCTGGAAAGGACGCCATTTATAGTTCACATCCTCTTGAGATTTGCCACGCACCTGATCAGCCTGTCGCATCTGGTTCAACATGGCCTGATTGGCGAGTCTGAAAGCCTCCGCTGCACGACCGTCGGTGCGTAGCAAGGAAACGCCTCGTTGCATACGATGGAGAGCAACACCCATGCGTTTGGTAATGCGCACACCAGCTTCCTGCTCATCCGGCTCCAGCGCTACAGCCTTCTCTTCCTGGCCAGACACCCATTCCGAGTAACCTTTCACGAATTTGTCGAGTTCTTCAATGACATCATTCGGTATGCCCGCACCATCCTTACCTGCGGCAAGATAGGCAAGGCCGAGTACTGAGTTTCCATCGCCAGTAACATCCGCGGTGACTTGCGGAACCTCGACTACAGGTAAAAACTTGGAGCAGATTTTCTTGACGCTACCGCGTTCCTCATCCCAGTCCACCGCCGCGCCGTGCCCGACTGCATAGATGTGCTTGTGTTTGTACTGAACTTCCAGTTCTTGTTCTTCTTCAGTCAGCAGACTCTTATCAACACGCGGATAGGTGCTGATTTCACCTGCCTCAAGAAAGCAACTAAGTTTGACCTCGAACAGGGCTTTCTCGTTGCGTTCCTGTGTAAATGACTTTGGATCACCCGCTACATTCCATTCCTGTCGATTGAAGAGCGACACTGTAACGATCCAGCCGTCTGAGGAGGGTCTCCACAACACATCGATTCCAGCAGATCCATCAAACACATAACAACGTTTGGTAAACTGCCTTCGTGAAGGGGCCTTTGGTGCTAGAAAAATCCCAGCCTCATGATCCCCTCCAAGCTGAGATCGCTCATATTCTGTGGCGGTGAATCGACCACGATCATCTCGTCTGCCAGTCCTTTTGTATTGCGCAGCAGAACATATGACCTGAAACCGTACCCGATCACCACAAGCATAGAATGAAAACCCTACGGACGATGGAGGCATATAACGGTAATGCTTTACTGCCGGTTCCGCTTTTCTCGTCCCTGTCCCATCGTCTCCACTTTCTGCGTAATCGTCATCTTCTTCATCGCTGAGAGAGGCAGGGTCAACTCCTTCCTCTCCGAGAATGATCGGAAATAACACGCCGGTAGGATACCTATCCAATGGAGAAATCCCGCGAAGGATCTCGTGGCCGGACGCAGGGCCGATTAGCTGCTTACGCAGCCACTCGACGACTCTGCTTCTGCCCTCTGCATAATTCATCGAAATTAGCTTTCATCTCTATCCGTCGGAAGACGAAGCCGTCTTTCAGAACGCCAAACACGAACAACCCGCACCTTTTTCGGTTCGTGCCGGTAAACGATACGGAACGGCGGGTGGGTGATTTCCCGCAGAAACAATTGTTCAAACTCCGGAACGACTCGACCCATGTCCGGGTGGTCACGTAGCGATTCAATCCGTTCGAGAATTTCCGTGACGAATCTATTCCCCGTGCCGGGGACGCCCTGTTCGCAGTACCAACGCTTGAGTTCTTCGAGATCAGAGATCGCGGACTCTGAGAAGAGAATCGTGATCTTCGGCATTAGCCTGAAAAATCCAGGTTAGGACTACTTGAGCCCGAATCGGGTCTTTGCCTCGGCCAGAGAAACCTCTCGGCCTGTTTCCAGATCGGACAGCCCGGTTACAACGGCACGCATAAATGCGCGTTCCTCCGTGGTCTGCTCGTAGTCAGCCAGTGATTGGACCACCGCAACCCCCCGCCCCCGGCTGGTCAGCAGCACCGGACGATGGGTTTGCGCCGTATGTTTGACCACTCGGCCGGGATTCACTTTCAAATCGGTCAGTGGTACCACATCTTCAGAGAATTTCGTGCCCATGGCGTCAACTCCAAATATTAGTTTGTGACCTTATAATAGCACCTGTTAAAAGTGCTTTATACAGGTCTTTGACGGAGCAAGGCTGTCCGTCTCACGATACCTCTATGAACGGATCAAGCGGGAGATCACAGGTTGCGATTTTGGCTCACTCCTTACCAAAACCACGTTGCCTGAGTTAATTATTGCCGGTAGCCAGACCCAGTTCCGACCACAGTGCATCCACCCGTTGCTTAGTGCCGGCATCCATTTCGATGATGGTGCCCCAGGTGCGTGCCGTTTCCGCGGGCAGTTTGTGGGTGGCGTCGAATCCCACTTTGGAGCCCAGGCCCGAGACTGGTGAGGCGAAATCGAGGTAGTCGATGGGCGTGTTTTCAATGATGGTCAAGTCCCGTGCCGGATCCATGCGGGTGCTCATGGCCCAGATCACATCGCGCCAGTCCCGGGCATTGATATCGTCGTCGGTGACAATGATGAACTTGGTGTACATGAACTGGCGCAGGAAGGACCAGATCCCGAGCATGACCCGCTTGGCGTGGCCGGGATAGGCTTTTTTCATGGTCACCACCGCCACCCGGTAGGAGCAGCCCTCCGGGGGCAGGTAAAAATCGACAATTTCCGGGAACTGTTTTTGCAGTATGGGCACGAAGACTTCGTTCAGGGCCATACCGAGAATCGCCGGCTCATCCGGTGGCCGGCCGGTATAGGTGCTGTGGTAGATCGGCTGCTTGCGGCGGGTGATGCGATCCACACTGAAGACGGGAAACTGTTCCACCTCGTTGTAATACCCTGTGTGATCGCCAAACGGGCCCTCGGCGGCCATGTCTCCGGGTTTGATATGCCCCTCCAGAATAATTTCGGCGCGGGCCGGCACCCGCAAATCATTGCCGATACATTTCACCAACTCCGTGCGCGCGCCCCGTAGCAGACCGGCAAAGGCATATTCAGACAGGCTGTCCGGGACTGGGGTGACCGCCGCCAGCAGGGTGGCGGGATCGGCGCCCAAGGTCACTGAGACGGGAAAATCCTGGCCGGGAAATTTCTCCTGCCAGCGTTTGAAGTCGAGGGCGCCGCCGCGCTGCGCCAGCCAGCGCATGATCAGCCGCCGCGGGCCGATCAGTTGTTGCCGGTAGATACCCAGATTCAAGCGTTCCTGATCCGGGCCGCGGGTGGTGACCAGGCCCCAGGTGATGAGGGGGCCGGCATCGCCCGGCCAGCAGGTCTGGATCGGCAGGCTGCGCAAGTCCACTTCGCCCGCTTCACTGACCTGCTCCTGGCAGGGGCCGCTGGAGAGAACTTTAGGGGCCATGTCCAGCACTTTCTTGTACATCGGCAGGGATTGCCAGGTATCGCGAAGGTTTTTTGGCGGCTCGGGTTGCTGTAACAAAGCCAGCAGTTGGCCAATCCCGCGCAGGGCCTCGGTGGAGTCCGCACCCATGCCCAGAGCCACCCGCCGGGTCGTGCCGAACAGATTACCCAGCACTGGGATAGTGTGTCCCTTGGGATTTTCAAACAGCAGCGCCGGCCCTTCGCCGCGCAGGACCCGGTCGCATATTTCAGTCATTTCCAGGCACGGACTCACCTCGGCGCGGATGCGCTTGAGTTCGCCCAGGGTCTCAAGCTGAGCAATGAAGTCGCGCAGATCCCGGTATTTAATGCCGCTCATCGTGTCCGCGCCGCTCAGAGATCAAATTGCGCCACGACCGGGGTATGGTCCGAGGGCCGCTCCAGTTTGCGCGGCGCTTTGTCGATCCAACTGCCCGAGCAGGTGTTGATCAAGTCCTTGCTGGCGAGTATCAAATCGATGCGCAGGCCCAGATTGCGGCGGAATCCGGCGGCCCGGTAATCCCACCAACTGTACAGGCCCGGATCTTGCTCGAAGCGCCGGAAGCAGTCCTCAAGGCCCAGGTTCAGCAGTTTTTTGAGCGCATCGCGTTCCGGCGCACTGCACAGGATACGGTCGCGCCAGGCCTCCGGATCGTGCACATCACGATCCTCCGGGGCAATATTGAAGTCACCCAGCACCACAAACCGTGCGTGCTGGTGAAGCTCCCCGGCGATATGTTTTGTTACCTGCGCGAGCCAGTGCAGTTTATGCGCATACTTATCCGAACCCACCTCCTGGCCGTTGACAACGTAGAGGTTCAAAATCCGCACCCCAGCGACGGTCGCGCCCAGGATCCGCCGGGCCGGGTCATCCAGGCCCGGGACATCACGAATAACATCGCTGGCCCCTGCGCGGCTGATGAGGGCGACACCGTTATAGGTTTTCTGCCCGGCATACTGCGCCTGGTATCCGATCTCCTGAAAAGCCTCCAGGGGAAACCGATCATCGATCATCTTGATTTCCTG
>JAJRUG010000016.1 GCA_024277915.1 Gammaproteobacteria bacterium | reverse complement strand
GAGACCATTCTCTGCCTTGAACAGGTACGCACTACAAGCGATCGTTGTATAGGGGTCGCTGGTTCAGTTCCCCGAACACTGACAGGCTGGACCCCCGGGCGAGCAAAGCGATATCTGTGGCACGCAGATCCGGTGCCATATCGAGCGCACCGGATTCAAAGCGAGTGCCATCAAGATACCCGGCATAAATGATCAGCTTCTCCTCCAGAGCAGGGTGAACCAACGACACACTCAATCCCTTGATGTCAACTTTATCAATCAGAAACGGAAGGTGGCCTTTGCTGTCCGCTGACTCCGGCTCTGCACCATCAAGATCACCGGCAAAGTTCCCGAACACCCAGTTCGCCTGTCCCTGGTCGTCAACTTCAAGGTTAACCCGGACTCCCTGTGCATTGATTTCCCCTATCAGGCAGGTTCCAGATACACCTGTGCAATCTGCACATTGCACGATCATGATGCCAGTTTACAGTTTCTGCCCACAATCTTTCTGCTGAGGGTGGATTGTGTAGTGTAAAATAGCCGCTTTCCTATATCCGGATGTAGTCCTTGTTAATACTTTTTACCAATGCACATGTCTTTGCGCCCGAAGATTCAGGCCTTTGTCGTGTGCTGATCGGTGGTGGCAGGATACTCGGTGTCAGCGATAAAAAAGATGAGTGGTCGGCCGCAGGTGCGACCGAATTCAATCTGGAAGGCCGTCGGCTGATTCCCGGATTGATTGATGGTCATGCACATGTCACCGGGGGCGGGGGCGAGTCCGGTTTCAAAACCCGCGTACCACCGGTACCGCCCGGACAGTTCACTACCGCGGGTATCACCAGCGTAGTCGGCGTGCTGGGCACTGATGACACAACCCGTGATACGCGTTCCTTGTTAGCGCAGGTTCATGCCTTGCGTGAAGAAGGTCTGGGCGCATGGTGCCATACAGGTGGTTATCATGTTCCACCGGTCACGCTGACCGGAAGCGTTCGGGACGACATTGTATTTCTTGATCCGGTCATCGGTGTTGGTGAACTGGCCTTGAGTGATCACCGCTCCAGCCACCCGACTTTGGACGAGCTGCTTCGTATTGCAAGTGATGCCCATGTCGCCGGCATGATCTCGGGCAAAGCCGGCATCGTACATTTGCACCTTGGAGACGGAGATGGCGGCCTTGAGCTGGTACGCAAGGCCTTGCAACAGGGCGAGCTTCCTGCCCGGGTATTTAATCCAACCCACATTAATCGACGCAAGGCACTGTTTGATGAGTCACTCGAACTGGCACGCCTTGGCAGCACTGTCGACATTACTGCATTTCCGGTAGCGGAAGATGAAGATGCATGGCCGGCCGATGTTGCCTTGCTCAGGTATCTGGATTCCGGAGCGCCTGCAGATCGCATTACGATCAGTTCAGATGGCGGCGGCTGTCTGCCGGTCTTCGATGCACAGGGTGAAATGCTGCACATGGACATCGGCAAGCCGTCGAGCCTGATTGAAACGCTGCGCTGTACGCTCAACAATGATATTCCGCTTGAGTTCGTATTGCCCGCGTTCACCAGTAACGTGGCCGATATCCTGCGCCTGCACGACCGGGGGAGAATTCAGCCAGAAATGTCCGCCGATCTGATTGTTCTTGATGACAATCATGACATCAGTGATGTGATGATTGCCGGTAACTGGCACGTGCAGGCCGGGGAACAGAAAATTTTTGGTCAATTCGAGCAACAACAAAGCAAAGAACAACAATGAGCCCATCAAACCACACTGATAATGCCAATCGCGGTTACATCATCCCGATCGGCGGTGCCGAGGAAAAGCTGCACAACCCGGAGATTCTTGACAGGTTTGTTGAAATCTGCGGGGGCAAGTCCGCGAGAATCGCAATCATTCCAACTGCTTCCGAGCTGGAAGACACGGGTCGGAACTATGAAAAGCTGTTCCGGAAACTCGGCATCAAACACGCGAAGGTTTTGCAGATGCTGACGCGTGAAGATTGCCATCAGAGCGAATTCACTGACTACATCGAAAAATCCGATGGGGTATTCATGACAGGTGGCAATCAACTGCGCCTGTCGACGACCCTGGGCGGCACACCCGTTGCACAAATAATTCGCCGGAGAAATGCATCAGGGTTGCATGTGGCGGGCACCTCGGCAGGAGCTGCTTTCATGCCGGAGCACATGATCGCCGGCGGTGATGAAGGCTGCACGCCGACCCCGGCAATGGTGACATTGGCGCCGGGGCTTGGGCTCACCAACAATTTTATCATCGACCAGCATTTTCGACAGCGAGACCGAATAGGGCGCCTGTTGACCGCGCTGGCCTACAATCCATTTGCGATCGGCATCGGGCTCGACGAGGATACGGCTGCCTTTATCAGGCCGGGAGATGACTTTGAGGTTGTAGGTAGCGGCGGAATCACAGTGATTGACCCTACCACGCTGAGCTATTCTTCGATGGACCGCGCTCGCCGGGGTGACCCGGTAAGCCTGATCGACGTAAAATTACATATACTGATCGCAGGTGGTCGCTTCGAGATCAAATCCAGGAAAGCGACAGCAGAATAACAAGTCCCAGCCGGAGCGGAAACGGTGGAGCCAGGATCATGAGAATTGTCAGCACCAATGTATATGTTGGGCCCAATATTTACGCGCATTTTCCTGTAATCCGGCATGTGCTGGATCTGGAGGAGCTCGAAGATTGGCCAACCGGCCGGCTCGACAAAGAATTTGTTGTGCAACTATTGGATTATCTACCCGGTCTTCATGAGCACGGTTGCTCCTACCGGGAACCTGGTGGCTTTGTGCGGCGGATGCAGGAGGATGAAGGCACCTGGCTGGGGCATATCATGGAACATTGCGCGCTGGAAATCCAGGGTGTCGCAGGCACCGATGTGAGCTTCGGACGCACCCGTTCAACCGGCGTGCCGGGGCAATACAATATGGTGTATGCCTATCGCCAGCGCGATGTCGGCCTGCAGGCTGGCGAACTGGCACTACGCTTGCTGATGCACAGCTTGCCCGAATCTCTCAGTGCACAACTGGACTATGAGATTGACTCCGATTTT
>JAJRUG010000015.1 GCA_024277915.1 Gammaproteobacteria bacterium | reverse complement strand
GGCCTGGGTGAAACAGAGCCGCGCCGGCCTTCATACGTGTTCCATTCCAACGCGAAGACGGGGCCGCTGCCCTGGGATCGCATGCAAACGGTCTTCCGTCATTCGTATCCAGCCAGGATGCTGCCTGCGTTGCTGCGCAGCATGTGGGCTGCTTTTCGCCCGCAGGGCAAGATCGCGCTGAACCAGCGGGCGGTCACCGATACGGCAGCCATGAGTGTCGAAATTAAAGCCAGGGCAGTGTCACTCGGGGCGGGGATTGTCGGTATCTGCGAGATGCGTCCGGATTTTTTGATGGCGGGTGAGACCTCGTCGTACCGCTATGCAATTGTGCTCGGCTTGCCGATGGATCGGGAAGCTTTGCTGCATGCAACATCTGTCAGGGCGGGACGTGAGGTAAGCCGGGTTTATCATCAATGTTCGCGCGTAACGGTCGTTCTTGCCCGCCATATTCGCTCCCTGGGCTGGCGGGCAGAAGGCTTGCCGGTCAACAGTAGTGGCAAGTATCTGCACATCCCCATCGCAATCGCTGCAGGACTGGGTGAACTGGGTAAACACGGCTCTTTGATTTCACGCGAATACGGCTCGAATGTGCGTCTTACGACGGTGCTTACTGATTTACCGATGAGCATTGACGTGCCGGTTGACATTGCAGTGGAGGACTTGTGCTCAAAGTGCCGGCTGTGTACGAAAGCCTGCCCACCCGGGGCGATCTCCGATGATAAGCAAATGGTGCGTGGTGTGCGGAAATGGTATGTCGACTTCGACCGTTGCGTGCCCTATTTCAGCGACACCTATGGCTGTGCGATTTGCCTGGAGGTATGCCCGTGGTCGAAGCCTGGCCGTGGACCAGGACTGGCGGAGCGACTGCTGGCGGTGCGCGCCCGCCGCAGCCCTGCTCAGAGCGACTGAAGGCCCACTCATTTCACCAGGCAATTCGACCCGATAATCTCAGGCTGAATAATGATGCAACAACAAGCGCCTACCCATCGATAGTCTTCCAATTGCACTTTCCTGGTGGATTAGCGACTTATAATCCGCCAGGAATTTTCCTTGCTATTTACTGAGGAGATCGTTGTACACCTCACCGCCCTTCATGACGAACAGGATATTGCGGAGTGCCTTGATGTCTTTTGTCGGATCTCCATCCACCGCAATGATGTCAGCAAATTTGCCGACTTCCAGTGAACCAATACGGTCGTCCGCGCCCAGCATCCGGGCAGGTTGTATGGTCGCAGCACGCAGTGCCTGTAAAGGGGTCATTCCCGCTTCAACGTAGTATTGAGCCTCGCGTACCGTCGCGGTGGTGCCGTCATTGGGTTCCGAAGGTAATTGATCGGTGCCCAGGGCAATGTTGACGCCTTCCTCGATAGCCATCTCCAATGCTCTCCAGTGCTCTTTGCCTACCGAATCGCGCCGCTTCAGATACCATTCAGGCACGCCGATCTTTTCGAAAAACGGCTGTGTCGCCGGTTGGCTTACTACGATGGTCGGCACCAGCCAGGTTCCATGTTTCTTCATTTTCTTCAGTACCTTACGATCAAGAAAATATCCGTGCTCGATGCTGTCGATTCCGGCATCAATGGCGATGGTGGTTGCCGCAGATGAGCCGGAATGGGCGGCAACCCTGGCGCCGAACCGGTGTGCAGCATCCACAACTGCCTCAATTTCTTCGAGCGTCATCAAGGCCTCCGCGATATCACCGCCATTGGTAGCAATGCCACCGGAAATCAGGATTTTTACCCAGGAGGCGCCGGCACTGATTTCCTTGCGTGCCGCCTTTATTAGCTCGTATGGTCCGTCACTGTAAGTCACGTTGCTTTCCGAGCCGTGGCCTCCGGTGATGGCCAGTGCTTCACCCGAACTGAAGATACGGGGACCAATGGCCTGTCCCTTTGAAATGGCCTTTTTCAATGCCAGATCGCCGTGCCTTTGTTCACCTGTCAGACGAATCGTAGTCACCCCGGCATGAAGAATGTCGCGTGCGTTCGCGGCCATACGCAAGGTCAGTTCCCCCTCGGTCTCCTTTGCAAGTTCAGCCTCCAGTTTTCCGGGTAATATCAGTCCGAGATGGAGATGCATATTCATCAGGCCAGGGATCAACCAGGCGCCGCTGGCATCAATAAGCTGAGCAGCATCAGGCACTGGGACATCTGCCGCGCTTCCAATGGCGACAATTTTCTCACCCTCAATCAGAATGACAGCGTCGCGTATCGGCGCAGTGCCGTCCAGATCAACGACGGTCCCGCCGACAATGGCTTTGGTCGCAACGGCTTCTGCGGCTTGATTCAAACCCGCAAACGATGCTGTAACAACAAGAATTAATGCGATGCAAAAGTTCTTCATTTTTGTTCCCTCTCTGATATATCTGATGACATTTGGTTAGTGGGTTTGTTTCTTCGCGACCCAGGCCTGAACCTGTTCTTCCATGATTGACAGCGGTATGGGTCCATTCTCCAAAATTACCTGGTGAAATTCGCGAATATCGAATTTATCACCCAGGGCGGCATGCGCCTTTCGCCGTACGTCCAAAATGCGCATCATGCCGATTTTAAACGCCGTAGCCTGGCCGGGCACCGACAGATAACGATCAACCGCCCGGGCATTATTGATGGCCGAGCTGGCCGTATTTTCATTCAAATAAGTGATCGCCTGCTCGCGGGTCCAGTGTTTGGCGTGCAGGCCGCTGTCCACAACCAAACGGCATGCCCGCCAGAGTTCACCGGCATACCGGCCAAAATTGGCGTAGGGGTCTTTATACAGGCCCATTTCACTTGCCAGGTACTCCGCGTACAGCGCCCAGCCCTCTGTAAAAGCCGTATTCGACCACCAGACGTAGTAGGTCCGCAACCTGGGGATATGTGCTTGTGCCTGCATAACAGACTGCTGAAGATGGTGCCCTGGTATGCCCTCGTGGAACATAAGCGAATCAAGGTCGTACCGGGCCGCGCTTGCCATATCGTACATGCCAAGGAATACGGTTCCCGGGACAGCACCGTCAGCGGTTCCTGCTTCGTAATACGCGACCGGCGCTGATTTTTCCCGATAGGCCTCAATTCGCCGAACGACCAGATTGTTCGGCGGAACCTCCGGCAGAATATCCTTGATACGCCCGGACGCGTTACTGACAATATGTTGCGCCCGTTGTAAATACTCGGCACGACCCTCTTCCGTATTGGGGTAGTAAAAATCAGGTGATGTTTTCAAATGGCTGAAGAAGTCTGTTAAATCACCGCTAAACCCAACTTCCATCCTGATTTTGTCCATCTCTTCATGAATGCGCTTAACTTCCCGGAGTCCCAGTTCATGCACCTCATCAGCAGTGATATCGGTGGTGGTAAACTGGCCAAGTAAAAATTGATAGAACTGATCACCATCCGGAAGATGCCATACACCATTATCGTTCAGGCCCAGGGTTTGATGCTGCCGGAAAGCCTCGATCAGGCGCTGGTAAGCCGGGATAAATCCCCCCGTCATCGCCTCTGTCATGCCGGTGATCAGTTCTTCCTGTAGTTCTTCCTCAAGTGACAGGTTTCTCACTTTCCGCTTAAAGTCACTGAATAATATGTTCTCCGTTTCAGCGCGCTGCAACTCACCGGAAATAATGGATTCTGCAGCCTGAATCAAACGCGGCAGCACGTGCTTTGGAATCGAAAACCCCCTGTTTTCACGGTCTTTGAAAGAAATGATGAATTGATCGATAGGCGTGCCGACCGATTGCACACGCGAGATATAGGCACGCGCGTCATCCGGATTTTCGATCGTATGATAGGTAGTCAACAGACCCGGAATTTCCAGATGCAGGCCCACGATCTGGTTGAGGGGATTGAAGTGATAACGCCAACTGTCCCGTTCAATTTGCAATTTCAGGCCGGCTTCGAAAACGCGATAATTTAACTGACCCGGAGGATCCAGCTTTGAGTAATCAAACTGACGATGCAAGTTGCTCAGGTCCCGCCAGGCTAAACGAACATTTTCATTAATGTGCGCAATCGAAAGGTCGTCCCAGCTATCGTAATTCTGCTTGTATCCGAGCGTCGTGCTCAGCATGGGGCTCCTGGACAAGGTACGTTGATAAATTGCCTCAAGGAATTTGTCAAAACGTTCTGATTCGGAGTCCGCTGCCGAATAAACGACAGCAGGAGACAGCAGCGTGAAAATAATGAACACATTGCGTAATAAGGACGAAACGGCAATCGTCAGGCCCCTCGTTCCGTCATGTACGCGGGCTTGCATTGCCTGCCGGATCAAGGTACTGCAGACATCATGATTGTGCCCGAAAGCACCGGTTTTCATTTAGGCGAAGGTTCCTCATCGTAGGAAACAAAATTGACTAATGCGATTTTACCCTCCTCGATAACCGCATACCCCATTAAATGCGAGGTACTGTCCACGCCATTCTCGCGAGCATGTATCAGGTGATAGGTAAAAATCCGGTTGCCGGATTCAAAGCCTTCTTCAAATGGGAGGACGATTTCAACTGATTCAGTATTTGCCTGGATTCGATTGAAGTGCTCCACCATGGCAGCCGTGCCGCGCACGCTTTCCTTTCCATTAATGACGATCGCAGCGTCCCTGGTGAAATATCTGGCAAAGCCTTCTTCGGTAAATCCATTTTCAGTCTTTATCGCCGCATTCCACCAGGCGAACATATTCACCAGCACATTTTCGGAACTGTCTTCTGCATGTGCGGTGCCGGCAAATAAGAAAATTATCGTAATAATTCCCATTCTCACGTAACTGTTCATAAATTGATCAATCTCCTTGCCCCCGCATATTTAGTTGAATAGACATATGATTTAGCATATGCTCAGTATAGAACAAAACGTTCGGTATAAAAAGACAAGGAAAGTAATATGCAAAGCAGTCAGAAAAATTCTTATCATCCAGAGATAAGTTTGCGAAAAATCAATCAATTCACAATTTCCGGGTTGATTGCAGTAACAATGGGACTATCGGGAACAGTGATTGCCCAGGACAGTGACATGGAAGACGATTTCGTGATTGAAGAAGTGGTTGTCACCGCTCAGCAGAGAGAACAAAATCTGCAGGAAGTGCCGATCAGCATCGCCGCATTTACCAGTGACACGATTGACAAATTCATGTTCTCAGATGTGGGTGATTATCTCATCCGTACCCCTAATGCCAGTTTCAGCACAGATGGTTCGAAATCCCGGCGCAGACTCAGTATTCGCGGCGTAACGGACTTCCTGGCTATCAACAATACACTCAAGTCTTCTACTTTCGGATTCTATATGGATGGTTTCAGTATAGCCGGCAGCACCGCCAACCCACCGATTATGGACATCGAGCGCATTGAAATATTGCGTGGCCCACAGGCAACCTACTTTGGAAGAAACGCACTGGGCGGCGGAATTAATATTACCTCGAACAAACCAGGCAATGAATTTGGCGGTTCGGTTGTGCTCGATTATTCCCGTTTTAACACCATAGATGCTCAAGCTATTGTGAATATTCCGCTAATACAGGACGTACTGGCAATTCGGGTAAATGCTAAATATGTTGAGTCTGATGGGAATATCAAAAACATCAATGAAACCGGTGGCGGTAATGATTCAGAATACAAATATGGCAAGGCATCATTACGCTGGACACCCACGGAACAGTTAACCTTCGATCTGACGATCAGTTCCGCATCCGAGAAAGTGGGGATGCGCGAAGGTGTACCTACGGGGGTTTTCTCTACCTTTGCCGGCGGGACGCTATATGCCGGCGAGTTTCCGGATCGGGATGGTGATGGCCGATCAGATCCGGATATTGATGGGGTCGGTTTTTATCCGGACAACAGGAACAGGGTGAACTTCAATACGCCACAGAAGGTGGGTACTGATTTCGACTATATAGTTGCTCAATTAAACTATGATTTTACCAATCTGCTGTTCACCAGTATCACAGGCTACATAGATTCCGACTTTTTCCTGAATGGTGACATTGATGGAGGCAGCCGGGATTATTTTAATGAGTATCGGAATATTGAGCGTGAGAGTTTCAGTCAGGAATTTCGCCTGCAGAACACGAATGACAGCCCCTTGCAATGGAATGTTGGGGTAATCTACAGCAAAGATGACGGCGCAATTTGGAATCGGACTTATATCGGAGCAGAAGAGCGCTTTGGATTACCCGATGGCTTCCTTATAGACGGTCAGGACGATACAGCGGGTAATGAGAGCTGGGCCGTATTCGGTGAAGTTTTCTATGATGTGACAGATCAACTGACGGTTTCGGCTGGTGGTCGTTATAGCGAAGAAACCATCAATGCAAATATTCAGGGGTTTTCCGGCGGTTTCGTACAAGTCCTGACATCTGAAGATACTTTTACCAATTTCTCTCCCCGCGTGACTGCTTTGTATGATCTTAATGAGGATATCAACTTCTACGGAACGGTTTCTCAGGGCTTCAAGTCGGGTGGGGTTCAAATCAGTCCCTTTCCAAGCGGTGATTCCTATGATGCGGAAACCTTATGGAACTATGAAGTTGGGATGAAAGGGGACTTTCTTGACAACAGATTGCGCTTAAACGCAAGCCTGTTTTATATGGATTGGACGGATTTGCAGACAGATTTCCAGCAGGCCGGCGTCACCGAAGATGGCGAATTCATTTTGTTTTCCGGTACTGATAATGCGGAATCGGCAACATCAAAGGGCGCAGAACTGTCCCTGACGGGCTTGATCAGCAGGAATTTTGTAGTTAATTTCGATATTGGCTATCTCAACGCGAAGTTTGATAAATTCACCACCTTCATCGATGGTGAAAACCGCGTACTGGATGGCAGTAAGATACCCCTGGCGCCAAAATGGACCCTTTCAGCCGATGCCGAATACAGTTTTGATATCAATGCAGATTACAGCGCCTATATACGCGGAGAGTGGAGTTTCAGAGACAGCACAAAGACTCTTATCGCCGGGTTGATACAGGAAGGCTTCCCATGGGAAGTACCCAGCTATGATTTCTTTAACCTGCGCTTCGGCCTGGAACACCAGAAATATGCCATCGTCGCGTATGTCGAAAATATTTTCGATAGTGTCTATTACACGAATGCCTATCAGAAAGCTTTTACAGGTGGGCTTTACGCCGAACCATCGTTCAGGACATATGGCGTTCGTGGGACCTTTTTCTTCGGTAACGATTGATCTGCTTTTCCGCATTTTGCGACGGAGTGGGATTTAATGCCCCCCCCCGGGCTGGTTGAAAGACCATGCTTTGGGGGGGCTTCTGTTAATGATCCCTGATTTCCGGATGGATTCCCGCCCCTGAGTTATCAGTAGGTTTCAACGTGATAGCGACCGGCAGCTTTCATTTGTGTGGAAAGCTCCGGCCAGTCGAGCTCATTGTTTTGGCAGATTTCTGCAAATGCTTCATCCACGCCCTGCTCCATGCCTTTGAGTCCGCAAATGAATACAAATGTGTTTTCGTCCTTGAGGTATTCAGCCAGCACATCTGCGTGCTTGCGCATGCGATCCTGAACGTATTCCTTGTCCTGCCCCGGCACACGTGAAAACACCAGTTGGCGGTCAATCAGACGCTCCGGCAGCTTGGTCAAAGGACCGAAATAAGGCAGTTCTCCCGGCGTGCGTGCGCCAAAGAGCAACATCAATTTGCCGGATGCATTGGAAAAATGGCGTCGACGCCGTTCGGTCATCGCGCGGAACGGCGCCGCCCCGGTGCCGGTGCAGATCATAATGAGATTAGCCTCCGGGTGATCGGGCATCAAAAAGGTGTTACCGAACGGCCCGGTCACTTTGACCTCGGCGCCGCGCTCCAGATCACACAGATAATTGGATGCCAGGCCGCGAACCTCTTCTCCATTTTCGGTATAAACCACACGTTTTACACTCAGAGCCAGGTTGTTGTGGTTGGTCCGTTCTCCATCGCGGGGGCTGGCGACTGAATACAGGCGAATGGCATGCGCCCTGCCCTTGTCGTCGGTTCCCGGCGGTACGATACCGATGCTCTGTCCCTCCAGGAATGGAAAGGCAGTCGAGCCGAAATCGAGCACAATATGACGAACATCCGATTCGGTACCGGCATCGGTGATGCGCCGGTTGCCCATCACCCGTGCAATGGCGGGTTCGGCACGGGTAAACACGTTGATGTACGGCTTGGCCGCCGAGCCAGGCGGTACCACGCTGCCACCCTGGCCAGCGTGCGCAACCTCCAGGATACGGGCCGCTTCGGTCTCACTCGCCTCGCTGGCGGGTTCCGTCTTCGCCTCCTCGATCTGGCGCTCCGGCGGCAGTTCCTCCCACTCCATCTGCTCCTCGAGTGAGTACGGCTGGCTTACCAAACGCCAGTTATCGATTGCTCCGGTGGGACAGGGTGAAATGCAGTGCAGGCAATACTCACACTTGTCCGCATCCACCACGTAGTTATCGTCGTTATGCGTCACTGCATCAATCGGACAGGATTCTTCGCAAGTATTACAGCGAATACATATCTCCGGATCGATCAGGTGTTGCCGTTTGGGCTGTGCTCCGCTCATGGGTTCTCTGGGTTCAGGCTAACTGCACATACTCGAAGTCACCGGGCTTGCCGTCAATACCCACTCGCGGTGGGGCAATCCAACTCGCATATTCACCGATACCGCTGGAGGGCTGCATCAGTGAATGAATGAACTCTCCATCTTCGACCGAGGCCAGCCACTCCGACTCACGGGCAGCCCATTCCTGTTGCGAAAGTATCTCACCCTCAGGGCTGACGTGCGCATCGATAAACACACCTACCCGGCGGTTAAAGGCCTTGTGTGGCGACGCAATCTGGAAGTCCACCCCGGTCTTGGCAATCATCTTGTTCCAGCGCTTGATACCGCCCTGGCAATCCTTGATGTAGTCATCACACAAACGGCCGTTGAGTGCGTTGAGCGCCGGCTCCTGCTGCTCAACGAACTGACCATCCACACAGTGCAGTACCGGATACGTGTCATCCAGCAAGCGGTGATCATCCTCCAGCTTGATTTCCTGGTAACGGGCCTTGAGTCCGGCATTGAATGCATTGGCCGCATTGGTCGACACTTCCGCACCGAACAGGTCCAGAGTGACCGAGAAGTGGAAATTGACCTTGCGCTGAATGGTGGGCAGGTCGATCACACCAAGCGCCCGTATGGCTTCTACATCGTTTGGATCTGAAATACCGGCCTCGACCATCGCTTCACAGGTACGTTGAATGGTACGGCCAACACCGGTTTCACCTACAAACATGTGGTGCGCCTCTTCGGTGAGCATAAAACGACAACTGCGGGAAAGCGGATCGAACCCCGACTGCGCCAGCGATTCGAGCTGCATTTTGCCATCACGATCGGTGAAGAAGGTAAACATGAAAAACGACAGCCAATCCGGTGTTTCCTCGTTGAATGCACCCAGAATGCGGGGTTTATCGGCATTGCCGGAGCGCCGCTGCAACAACATTTCAGCCTCCTCGCGCCCATCCCGGCCAAAATACTTCTGCAGCAGGTAGACCATGGCCCACAGGTGCCGGCCTTCCTCGACGTTCACCTGGAACAGGTTGCGCAGATCATACAGCGACGGCGCTGTTGCACCCAGGTGGCGCTGTTGCTCTACCGAGGCCGGTTCAGTATCACCCTGGATGACGATCAGGCGACGCAACATCGCGCGATACTCACCAGGCACTTCCTGCCAGGCAGGTTCACCTTTGTGCGCGCCAAAAGGAATCTCCCGACCTTCTACTTTTGGCGCCAGAAGGATACCCCAGCGGTAATCGGGCATCTTCACATAGCCAAACTTGGCCCAGCCCTTGGGGTCAACGCCCACCGCGGTGCGCAAGTAGACCTGGGCTGCCTGGAAACCTTCGGGCCCCATGTCCAGCCACCACTCTTTAAATTTAGGCTGCCACTGCTCCAGTGCCCGTTTCAGCCGTCTGTCATCCGCCAACTCCACGTTGTTGGGAATCAGTTCGTCATAATTTACCTGTTCAACAATTTCATTCACGGTTCAAACCCTCTTGCGATCGTATTCGGGCCGTTTGCCCGTGCCATATGATTTCAATGCACCACTTTCGCTAACCGCGTTGGGGCGTTGAAAAATCCAGTTTTGCCAGGCCGTCAAGCGGCCGAATATCTTGGTTTCCACCGTTTCCGGGCCGGCGAAGCGCAAATTGGCCTCCATGCCGGTCAGCGAATCCGGTGAAAAACTTGCCCGTTCCTCAAGCAGCAGGCGAATTTCATCTTCCCAGTCAATGTCATCCGGGGCGAAGGTGATGAGCCCT
>JAJRUG010000014.1 GCA_024277915.1 Gammaproteobacteria bacterium | reverse complement strand
TGGCTTCCTTGTATTTATGGACAGATATGCCAAAGTTATCAACGGACTTTTTATCACTCGTTGCGGCTGTCGCAGTAACGGTTTCTTTGGTTGCCATTGTAGTGTCCGGAACAGATTCCAGGGAAGGAGTCAGTCTGGCCGCATTATCAAAACAAGCAAGTCGCTTCGTATCGTCAGAGAGTACTGTACAGCTCAGAATTGAGTTCGGTACATGGGCATCTTCGGCGACAACATGGGTAGTTGTGACGCTCGCGATTGCCAGGAAAAGAGTAACCTGTCCTGGAAAATTTTGTAAACCATTCATTTATAGTCTCCTAATACCGAATTCGGTTGTAGGTTGCACATCAGCGCTAGTGTGCGGGAAAAGTACCGCTCCGATTCCAATTCATGTCATTCTCCCCCGATCCGTGGAATGCTGATTTTCGGTTAATACTCTTGCTTCGCGAACTGCAAAGAATTGGACGGCGTAAATCAGGTACGTGCATCGTTGTCATGGCTGCAGTTTATCTTTCCAGCCCCAATATGAAATCCCAGTGCGATTTGCTGACGGAAAAAACCGACAGACGATTGCCTTGTTTGTTCAGCAGGAAATCACTGAGCTCCGGCTGTTGCTTCAATTCCGTGAGTGTAATCGGTTGTGCAAGCTTGCGTTCGAATTCGACGTCGACCAGCAGCCAGCGAGGATCGTCCGGGTTGCTCCTGGCGTCGAAGTGGCCTGACTCGGGGTCGAATTGTGTCGGGTCAGGGTAGGCTTTTCTGACGATTCTCATAGTGCCGACGATTGCGGGAGTCTTGCAGCTTGAATGATAAAAAAAAGCCCGATCGCCTGTTTTGAAGTCGTCGCGGAACATATTTCGTACCTGATAATTGCGAATGCCGTCCCAGGGTTCGACCAAATCTTTTTCAAGATCGTCGATGCTGTATTCATTCGGTTCCGATTTCATTAGCCAGTAAGTCACGATAATTCCTTGCAGTGATTCGCTTGTCAGCACTCCGAGCGGAAAGTTTAACATTCCTGCATGTTGGAAATGTACTGGTGATCCGCTGCTTAGACTGCCCGCAAGCTGAAGTCTGCGGTGGACAGAAGCTCAAAGCCATCATCGGTAATGACGACCGTGTCTTCCATGTGAACCGAACCCCAGCCGATTTCCGTATGCGGCATATCGACATTGACAACCATGCCCTTGACGAGGACGCGATCAGGTTTGTCCTGCGGTTGCACGCCGGGTGCCTTGGGGTCATCGGTATGCTCTAGCCCGAGGCTGTGCACGATCGGGTCGCGGAAATTCCTGAACCCTTCCCGACGCACCGCTTCGCCGACGGCGGCCGAGAGTTCGTTATAACGTACACCGGGTTTTAGATATTCCTGGGCAACTTTCCAGCCGGCACAGATGTGCTGGTGACGCCGGCGGTGTTCGGCTGAAGGTTCACCGAGCACGGCGCAGCGTCCAAAATCACCGTGGTAGTGTTCGTAGCGCCCGAGTGCATCGAACAGAACCGGCTCACCGCGCCGGATCTGGCCGTGCGGCAGTTCCCCGACACCGCAGGTCATATATACACCGCGTCCTCCCTGCCGGCTCATTGACATCATGTAAATATTTTCAAGTTCATGCCATGTGATGCCGTCGGTCATCGCGTCCACGGCGGTCAACATCGCAGTCTCGTTATAAAGCGCCGCAGTTTTCATCAGGCTGAGTTCAGCTTCAGTTTTAACCAGCCGGATCTCATTGAATAAATCGACCCGGTATTCGCAATGAATATGGTTGAGCCCGCAGGTAGTCAGCCAGCCGGCGAGTCGCGGGTCATCGGTCGCGATACGGGCTTTTTCGAGCCCGGCGGCCTTGACCGCGCGTGCAACCGCCCAGAATGCATCAGGCGACATCTGCTCACCGAGACGATCAATGATGTTGACCCAGCCCTGCTCGAGTGCTCCGAGTTCTGCATCCTCGAGCGTCGGCCAGCCGCGATAGTCATGGCCTTTCGGTGTACCATCAGGCAGTGTTCCGGTGGTGTCCGGACCAGAGTGCCCGAAGATATTGGGCATCCAGGTGCCGCTGGTTTCAATGCGCCGCAGTTCGAGGGCCGGAACGATCAGCCCGGCGGGCTGGCGATCATCGCGAGGCAGAACCGCAAGGTAGGCAGCATCGTAGCCGCCGGCAGTATTGAACAAGCCCCAGTAGTCACTGAGATAGTAGACATTGATGGGGAGCTGGGCGATGAGCCCGTCGAGGGACTCCCGTTCGAGTATTTCCTTGGCTCGTGCGTAGTTCAATAACATTCGTAGGCTCCCATCCAGAGCAACGAATCCTAACTCATCGTTGAGGAAGCTGACCAGCCAGGTCAGTTCAGCTGCCGCTCGGAAATTATTGAAACCGCTGTCCGTGTGAAATCTTGCGCTGCCTGCTCCAAACAAGACGAGCAAGCAGCAGGAGTATCCAGGGTGCCAATGCGCCACCGCCACCTGCTGGAGCCGGAGCCGGAGCCGGAGCCGGAGCCGGAGGAGCCACCTGTAATTCAAAAGCGCCGATATCCAGGCCACTGCCGCTGATGCGGGCGAAACCGGTGCCGCGCTGATCGGATTGTGGTACCGGCAGGCTGTCCTCCCTTGGTGCCGCGTTCTCGTTACCCGCATCAATGAGCGGGCTGCCTGATAGCAGCGCATGGGTACGACTGTTGCCGCCGGAATCAGCGAGTCCGCCGATCATCGGGTCGGTGTTGAAGATTAATGTACCGCTGAACTGACTGTCCTCTGTAATGCGTGCGATGTCAGCATCGTCCGGTCCGTCGCCGATCAAAGAATAACTGGCGACGACATCACCGGTGATTTCGTTTCTGACTCTGCCGCTCAGATTGCCGGCCACGATGGAATTGGTCACCTGTACGATGGTATTGGGTAAATTAGCGTAAATGCCCGCGCCGTCGCCAGGTGTGAAATTATCGACGATCGTGGAGAATTGGATATTCAAAGGGTTATTGGTGATCTGGTAAATACCTCCGCCATAGTGTCACTGATCTCGCTATCGATCAGCAGAAAATTTGTTGTTGATCCAGTGGGGCCAGTGCCCTCTACATAAAATCCGCCTCCGTAGCCGGTGCCGGCTATACCTGCTGTTGTGCTGTTATCGAAAAATATTGACCGCTCGATGATCACTGACTCTGAATTGTCATTTCTGACAAATACCGCACCACCATTCGCGTCAGCGACAAATCGGCTCATGCGGCAGTCTTGCATGATGAGGCTGGCACGTTGTATGACGATGCCATTGCCACTCTGCTCTGTCAGCGGCTGTGAGTTACCGGTCATATGGACGTCGTACAGGAAAAGGTCGATGTTGGTGAGGAAGAACAGGCGCTTCGTCAGCCCGGTTGCGGAACCGATTTCGATTGACATGCCTTCAATGGTCAGAGTCGGTGAAGTCCGCTGCCAGCACTGACTGACCGATACCATTTATCAGCAGCAGTACGAGTGTCACCAATGCGGTTCTGATTGCAATGTTCACAATGTTCTCCCTTCCTCTGTCTGTAGCTGCCCGAAATTCCGGGTCTCAATCAGGTAGGCAGGAAAGAGGGATGTTTTTGCCCAGAAAACCTGGCAGGCAGGGGCTACTTTGTCGCCAGAAGGCGCTCAAGCTCCAGCACCCGGGCATTGTCCGGGCCAAATGCAGCGCGGAAAGCATCGCGTGCTTCGCGAAAATACTGTTGAGATTCCTGGTGCCGGTTCAGGGCCTTTAGCGTATGACCATACTCCGCGACGGCGTCCGCACCAAACCAGTGGCCTGCAGGCAGATCGGCATGTGCAATATCGTTGCCCAGAGCGGCGTAATGCAACGATTGATCGAGGTTGCCGGTTCGTCGATAGTGGGCTGCAGCCGGCGCGTAGATACGTACCAGCGAGCCCCGAACGGTACCGACATTCTGTTCCTGCTCGGCAATTGCATCGCGGAACAAGGTCTCAGCCTCTTCAAATCGGCCTGATTCGCTCAACAGGCGTGCCAGAGATACACGCGCATTCAGTGCATGACTTCTGCCGACCAAAGACTGCTTTGACAAACTCTGGCGCAGCAGCGTTTCCGCCTCGCCAGCATATCCTGCGAATGCCTTCGCATTGCCGAGGTATATCATCATCATGATAACCCACTCGCCTTCAGCTCCCTGCACAGCGGCGGCGATGTCTAATCCACGCTGGTAGGCGGCAATAGCATCTTCGTAACGACCCTCGCTGTAGTCAAGTTGCCCCAGATCATAATAGGTTCGCGCGAATATCAGACTGTTCTCGCCGGAATTTGCTTTCGCAATGTTGTGCATTTCTTCTATTATCTTTCGTGACTCGGCGAACCTGCCCGTCATTCTCAAAGTAGCTGCATGTGCCTTGAGTACGTTAACAAGCTGAGGGTGGTTCGCCGGCCAGATCAGCCGTGCCAGCGGGATTGCTTCGGCGGACACCGCATACGCCTCATCGAATCTTGACTGGCGGAGATAGACAAGCACCAGATTGTTCATTCGAATGACGAGGTTCGGATCCTGATTGCCCTTGATCCTGCGGGTCAGGGCGATCGCTTCAACGTTGAGTTTTGCAGCCTCGGCGTAACGTCCCAGGTAGTCGAGCGAAACAGCCATGCCACCCAGAATATCCAGCGTAATTGCATCGTCGTCAGTTGATGTCTGGCGTTTGATCGCAAAAGCCTCTTCAAACGTTGTCAGGGCTTCTTCGTCACGATATGCATCATTGTGAATCGAGGCCAGCAGTGTCATGTCATAGGCAACGGCTTCATGTGTTGCTCCCAGGGTCGCTTTGCGAATCTCGATCGCTCGTTGTGTATTGGTGAGTGCTTCGTCCAGTCGGTCAAGGTTACGCTGGGTTTCGGCGAGCGAGGTGAGACTGTCTGCATAGCTCAGAGGATCGTCATCGGCAAAAGGGCCAAGTACAGTCAGTGACTGCTGCTGAAGGCGTAATGCAAGCTCATAGTCTCCGAGCCCGTAAATACTGTCGCCCATTACCCGATATAGATGCCCTTGCAGCGATGGCTGTTCAGCAAGCGCATCCACTCGCTCAATGCCCTTCTCCAGCAGTTCAATCGCAGTTGGTGTATCACCGTCAGCCTGAAACGGTGAGGCGCTCTGGAAAAGGCTGATCAGAAAACGGGACACTTCATCCGATTGGGTGGCTGCGAGGTGAGCGCGATCACGCTCCTGGGCGAGCTGCCATGTATAAAACGAAATCAATGCAGTGATAACGAGAAAGAAGGTCGCTGCAACTGCAAGTGGCCGCAGATGGCGACGAATGAATTTGCTGCTGCGGTAGCGCCAGCTATCAGCCCGGGCGTGAACCGGCTCATGCCGCAGGTATCGTTCAATATCATCAGCAAGCTGCCTGGCCGTTGGATACCGTCTTTCCGGATCCTTTTGCAGGGTTTTCAACACGATGTTATCGAGATCGCCAAGTAATCGCTTTTGCAGCCGGGCAGGGGATGTGGACCGGCTGTGCCCGGCTTCCTCCGGCCTGATGGCTGCAGAGGTGCGGCCTGCGGTTATTGGTGTCGTGACGACAGTGCTGGGTCGGCGCGGGCTGGATTCAATAATCGCCTGTTCCATGTCGCGCCGAGACTCCAGGGGTATGTCATACGGAGATTGTCCGGTCAGCAATCGGAACAGCAGCACACCCAGGGCATATACGTCGGTACCAATGGTTAGCGTTTCGCCGCGCACCTGTTCCGGACTTGCGTACTCCGGTGTCATCAGCCGTGTACCCTCGCGGGTCATGGCCATCGTTTGATGAGTCGAGTTGGTCTCCAGCAGTTTCGCAATACCGAAGTCGAGAAGCTTGGGTTCTCCCGATGCGTCGACAAGAATGTTGTTCGGTTTCAGGTCTCTGTGGACGATGAGATTGCGATGCGCGTAATCGACGGCATGGCAGGTTTTTACAAACAGCGCCAGCCGGTCATTGATACCGAGTTTCTGCTGGTCACAATATTGGTCTATCGGCATCCCATCGATATATTCCAGAACCAGATAGGGCAGGTTTTCGTCCGTTGAGCCGCCGTCGAGCAGTTTCGCAATGTTCGGGTGATTCAGGCCGGCGAGAATCTGGCGTTCGGCACGAAACCGGGCGATCGCGTCTTTGGCGAGCAGCTGTGCAGTCATGATCTTCAGTGCAACGGTTTGCTCGTATTGCTGGTCTGAGCGTTCTGCAAGAAACACCGCCCCCATGCCACCATCAGCGATTCGGCTTCTGATTGTCCATGTACCGATACAGCGGTTTATCCACGGATCGACTGCCGACTCAGCCAATGATTCAGCAGTTGCGGCAATGGGGCTTTTCAATAGCTGGTCGTCTTGGCAATCTGCAGCTAACAGATCCCGAAGCTGCCGCACAAGATCGGGGTGTGCCTCCGCAAATCCGGCAAGCATCCGTATTCGCTCGTCACCCTGTAGTTCCGAGGCATTGGTGAATGCCGCTTCGAGAATTGCCCAGTTGTCGTTGGTCATCGCTCGGGTTAGCAGGCAGTGATGAGGGTTTTGCCCATTATTTTTCTATTATTTTTTTCCCAGGTAATCTTTCAGCCAGGCGCGCGCCATTCTCAGGTCGCGATCAAGGGTACTGCTGGACAAGCCGGTGACTTCTTCCATTTCCCTGAATGACAAGCCGCCAAAGTACTGCAGCTCGATCAGTTCTGCTTTTCGTGCATCCAGTTCGGACAGCGCTTGCAGTGCTTCTTCAAGATCCAGCAGCTCGGCCTCCGGGTTGCCTGAACTGACGCTGGCTTCATTGAACGTGACCTTTAGCGCTTCGCCCCCCCGTTTGGCGGCCTTTTGAGCGTTGGCATGATTCACCAGCAGGCGTCGCATCATACGTGCCGCCAGCGAGAAGAAGTGCGCCCTGTCTTGCCATGTGACATTGACATTAATCAGTTTGACGTAGGCTTCATGAACCAGTGCGGTGGGTTGCAAGGTGTGTGAGTGCTGTTCCGAGCGAAACAACCGGCGTGCAATTTTCTGTAATTCAGCGTACACCAGCGGTGTCAGGTCATCGCCTGCCTGTTGGTCCCCATTGCTCCAGCGGTTTAACAGCTGTGTAATTTCAACCGGTTCGGGCATCTGTCGATATTATCACCGGTTGGTGGACTCTTTTTGGGCAAATTCCGGCCAGAAGCCTGCTCCTACTAGTATCAGGCCAATAAAACAGCGGGTCTGACAGGGAAAACCGGGATAGTTTAGTTTGGCATTGAAACTAATCTGTCTCCATTTTAGAAGATACCCAGTGCTTGCAGTGGGGCTTTAACAGGAGATCAGGTATGGTTATTCGTCGTTTGTTATTCCTGCTCACACTGATATGTATGTATCAGCAGGGCTATACCGCAACGATTGTTCAGAACAAGTTTGTCGGCATCAGTAATATTAGTGATCCTGATATTTCCTGTGTCAGCGGGAGTGCTATTTTCGAGCCGAGCAAGCAATGGTGCTGGACACGCACACGATTTTCCATCAGCTCCGGCAATGGTAGTCTTGGATTCTGGTTTAACCGGTTTGACACATCTTTGGGTACGCTCAACAGCGTCAGCTTTACATACTATCTTGAGACGGGCGGTGTCTGGATTGCACGACCAGAAAACAGTATTTTCAGTGATTCTACGGATTTTCGTTTTCGTTCACTGGTCGGTTTGTACGCTGATCATTTTGGCGACAAAGACAACGTCAACAGTCGCCGTCCGACATGGGATGGAATATCCAATATCAATACAACGAGTCCCAATAGACAGCCATCTGATAGTGACATCATTGATGGCGGTGAAACATTTGCCAAATTTAATCTCCGAGTGAGTCCGGAGACCCGAATATGGCGGATGGTGCTAAGTGGCACAAAAGAGTACGCAGTTGGCCCGGAGTTTTTGTTTGACCCCGATAGTGATCCGGGCTATCTCTTCAGCAACATACAGCTCCTGCTGATTTACGAGCTCAACGCTTCTCTGGTCGGTCAGGATCTGGATTGCGGGCTGGGCAATGCTCCCTGTGGTGCAACCAACCGGATTACCTACCTCCGCAAAGCAAGATTGACGTTGACCTACGACTACGATCCTCCGGCTGTCGTTCCGGTTCCCGCCGCGGTTTGGCTGTTTGGCTCGGCACTTGGCATGCTCGGCTGGATGCGGCCGTAGGCCGGCTGGATGGCAGAATCGGATTACTACACCTGAGATTTGACAACTGGTTCTGTGGCAGCCTCTGCCGACAAAGACCTTGTCATGATCAATCCGTAACGAGCAGCGCTGAAACGATAATGGTGACCGGAAACGAATTCAATCTCATGTCAAGTGGAATAGAAGGGCGGCTTTTAAATCGCCTGTGTACCCACCAGTATTGATCAGGTGCCATCATGACCAGCTGTTCGTTGCCTTGGCCAGTCTTACTGGCGCATCCAGGGCTGAAGCCTGTACACCGAAAAAAGGTACAAACAAGCCTTTTCGGTTTTTTACATCCAGGTCGGTGGTGTACCAGAGTATGCCCCTGGAGCGAAGTGTTTTGATCGCCATACGAATATTTCGCTTGTCGATGACCTCTCCCTGTCCTTTTTCTCTTACTTTGCGTGAAATTCGGTCCAGAACAGGGTTGTCATACCGCCGGTAGAAAGCGGTAACAGGCAGTTTGGAACCCAAAATATGCGCACCGATTTCCATGCACGTTGTATGTATGGTGATCAGGATCACACCATCACCTATTGTCAAGGAAATCGATCTGTCCTGCCAGACCGCACCCAAAGGTACGATTTTTCTTGACAGTGCGGTTCGCACTTTTTTCTATAATGTAGTGTAAAATTGGCGTGTGATTTTCAACAATAGCTGAATAAAACACCTGAAAAACAAAGGGGAAAGCGCATGAATCGATATTCTATGAGTATGGCCTGTGTGATTTTATTGGCAGTGATTTCATTTACCGGATCTGTGAACGCAGGGGCGGAGATTGTCATCGCCAGCTCCGACAATAATGATCGTGCTACCGTTCGCGCGTACGATAAAAAGATGCAGTCCGTCGTGAAAGATATACAGAATGATTCCGGTTATGTGCGAATACCGTTCGATACAAAATAAAGAACAAGATTGGTTTGGCCAATAGACATTCAGGTTGTTCGACAAACAGATGTCTAAGCAGGCTTGGTGAAAACAACCATTACTGTCTTGCTGTTGCTTACCCTGCTGGCATCCGCTGTCGCAGATGAAACTTCCCGACCGCGCATCGGCCTCGTTCTTGGTGGCGGCGGCGCACGGGGTGCAGCACACATCGGGGTCATTCAGCTTCTCGAAGAGTTCCGGGTACCTGTAGATTTTGTCGTAGGTACCAGCATGGGGTCGATTGTTGCCGGGTTATATGCCGCAGGCTATCCTCCCGATGAGATGGCCGAGATCCTGCAACAGGCGGACTGGTCGGAAATCCTGTCTGACGACCCGCCACGCGACCAGCTATGGTTCCGGCGGCGTCAGGACGACCGTCGTTTTCAGGTTGACCTCGAACTTGGTTGGCGCAACGGTGCGCCGGCACTACCGCCCGGACTGATTCTGGGCCGGAATATCGACGCATTTCTGGAGCGGTTACTGCTACCCGTTGCGACCGTTGATGATTTCGACTCCCTGCCGATACCGTTTCGTTGTGTCGCGATCGATATTGCCGATGGTAGTTCCGTTGTATTCAAAAATGGCAGCGTCACCAAGGCCATCCGAGCCAGCATATCACTGCCGGGCATCTTTGCACCTGTGGAACATGAAGGCCGTATCCTGGTCGACGGCGGTTTCGTCGACAACCTGCCGGTCAATGTCGCGCGGGAGATGGGCGCCGACATCCTGATCGTCGTCGATGTCGCGACACCGATTGCCGATCCGACGACCCGGCATTCGCTGGTGGGTATTTACGATCAGGTGATCCGGGTCCTGATGGACAGGAACCGGAAGCTGTCCGCAGATTCACTGAATGAAGGGGACATCAGGATTGTTCCCCGGCTTGATGGATTTGGTTCTCTTGAGTTTTCTCATGCCGCCGAGGCTATTGAGGGCGGGCGAGTTGCTGCCCGCCTGCATCGGGAAGCGCTCGTTGCGCTGGCCGTCGATGAGACGACGTGGAATAAGTGGCTCGCAAAGCAACGCAAGCCAGAGCTGGAACCTGCGACCGTGCGTCACCTGACCATCGATGCGCAAACACGTTTCTCCGAGCGTGTGATTCGCGAACATGTGCAGCTGCGTAGCGGTGGAGCACTCGACCCCGTCTCGCTCGCCCAAACGCGTACTCAGCTCGCGGGACTGGGGGTATTTCAGCGGACCGAAATCGACATTGAAGAGGTGCCGGGCTCTGATAACGTTGTGGATGTCGTCATTCGCCCTGTCGAAAAGAGTTGGGGGCCAAATTACCTGCGATTCGGGATCGGAATGAGCAGCGACTTGCAGGGTGGAGGCGAATTCGACCTGGGTATTCAGCATACCTTGATGCCGATCAATGCGTACGGCGGTGAGTGGCGGAACGAGGTTCAGTTCGGTACACGAACTCGACTGTTCAGCGAATTCTATCAACCGGTCGACCCGGCGCTTCGCTGGTTTCTGGCGCCTTCCGTCGAATATCAACAAGATACCCTGCCGTTTATTGTTGATAGAAAAAAGATCGCAGAAGTGAATATCAGGGCAGTTGATTTTGGCCTCGCGATAGGCCGTAACCTCGGTTCGTGGGGTGAGGCGCGCATCCGGTACGGCTGGGTAACGGGTAAAGCGCGACCCGAGGTCCAGTTTCCGGGGCTATTACCTTCCAGCATCGATATCAAGCAAAGCAGATTAACCACAAGTTTGCTTGTGGACACCCTGGACAAAATAACTTTTCCCCGCCGAGGGTTTGTCGGTAATGCTGTTTGGGAGTATGCCAAAGAACCCTTGGGTGGTATCGGACCGAAGTCGGTGGCTTCGGCTCAACTCGGCAGCGCCATGTCGTTCGGCGCACTGACCATATTCCCATCCATCGAAGGTGGCATGACACTCAACAGAAAATCACCGCTTGGCAGCGAATTTCAACTGGGTGGATTTCAGCGGTTATCGGGGCTGCAACCCCAGGAGCTCTCCGGCAACAATATGGTGCTGGGCGTACTGCGATCCTATTATCAACTTTCCGAGTCCGCTTCGCAGTTCGGACTTGCCACCTATATCGGCGCATCGCTTGAGCTGGGTGGTGTCTGGCAAGATCGTGATCAGTTTAACAGAGATGATTTATTGTTCTCCGGCTCCGTGTTTGTAGGGGCGGATACATTTATCGGGCCGGCCTTCCTTGCGCTGGGTTTCACCGAAGGTGGTGATCGGGCAATCTACGTATTCATTGGGCCAACGTTCTGAGTAACGGCCACTCCGGTGGCCCGAAGCAGCCAGGCAGTTGGCACGGTTTTCTCTCGACTTCGAGTTTTTTGATGCTGTAGAAGGTATATCCGATGCTCTGCAGCGCTTCGATGAGCTCGATCAATGGCTCTACAAGCTCAATACCGGCCGTACGCCGTTACCGGGTGAGATCGGAGGAGTCGGAATACTGGTTGTCTGCTCAGCAGGGTTCTTTTTAAGGGTGTTAGTTTAAGGGTGTTAGTCAGTACCAGCGTGGTCAGTTCAATCGAATGCAATTGTGGTGGTTGGGGATTAAAAGCACCTGGATGACTCAGGTGTTAGTCTTTGGTTGAATGGATAGCAGCGAATCAGGACATTGGAAGAAACTGTCTGCGGAAGCAGCTTTTCTGGATATCAGCGACTATGCGCGTCCACTTGCGCACAAAGTGGTAGCTGTTCTTCGGGACCGACCCATCAGTGTATTGACGGTCACGTCAGGTTTTCTTGTCGTTGGGCTGGCAGCCGCCATATTTATTATGGAGGGATCTTACACTGGCTGGCTGGCAGCCATTGTATTGATTCAGATAAAGAATTTGCTGGATGCTGTTGATGGTTCTCTGGCCAGAGCCAGAAATACACCATCACGAATTGGCCGCTTTTATGATTCTTTCTGCGATTTTATTGTAGGTGCTGGTTTATTTTCTGCGCTCGGTTATTTGCTGAGTCATGACATCGGTTTTGCCGCGGTGCCGATTGCTTTGGCGGCTTTTGTTAGTGTCTTGCTGCAGAATTCTTTGTATTGTTACCATACTGTGGCACATCGTCTGGCAACAGGTGGCGATACTACCAGTCAGCTCGATGAGCGCGACAGTGCCGACGATAAAAGTGATTGGCGATTACGCTTTCTCTACCGGGCCTATGTTCTGATTTATTCCTGGCAGGATGAAATTGCCGCATTGACCGATACCAGTTCCGGAGTTGCGAGAAGGCCGGCAGGATTTCTTGTAGCACTGAGTTTGCTGGGGCTGGGAACCCAGCTGCTGGGTTTGTGTTTGTTTCTGGCAGCGGCTCAACCGGTGCTCTATCTGTGGTTTGTGCTTGGTCCCATGAATCTGTATGCGCTGGCCCTGATTACTTGGCGAAGACACAGTACGCGTGAGGAAGGCAATTAGATGCAGATAGTCGAAGACAGAATAGGTGCTGAGCTATTCCTTAGTTTCCTCGGTGTCGGTGGATCCAGCGGCATGACTCTCGGTTCGGCAAGCGCTGTTCTGGAGGATGCGTCCGGCCCGTTTATGCTGATTGACTGTGGTCTGGATATACCGGAACGGCATGAGCAGGAGTATGGCTGTCTGCCTCGTGCCATTTTTATCACTCATACACACATGGACCACGTCAGCGGGCTCGAACCTCTTTTTTATCGTGCCTGGTTCAATATGCAGAAAGATGGCAAGCCTATTGAGCTTTTTGTGCCTGCGCCGATCGTGCCGCTGTTGCAACAGCGTATGGTTACCCTGCCGTCACCACTTGCGGAGGGGGGTGTCAATTTCTGGGATGCCTTTCACCTGGTGCCGGTCACAGATGGTTTCTGGTGGCATCACCTGTGGTTTGATGTGTTCCCCGTTCGTCATCATGCTGATCACTTTGCTTTTGGTATTCGTCTGGCGCAACACTTCTTGTATACCGGCGATACGCGGCCTATTCCGGAGGTGCTTGCTCGTCTGGCGGACTCAGATGAGCAGATTTTTCATGACTGCCAGCCGGTTGGAAACCCGTCGCATAGCGGCTGGAATGAGCTGAAGGCTGAGTATTCCGTGAAGTTTTTAAGCAAGTTGATCCTGTATCATTACGGGTCTGAGGGCAACGCTGAAGCACTGCTCGGAGAGGGGGCGACAACCGCTGTGATCGGGCACAAGTATCCGGTGTAGCTGGTTGCAGAAAGCAGCTGAGCCACTGCCAGAGAAACAACTATAAACAGGTGCTACGATGAGCGATAAAACTATCTATACAGGTCGGAAAAGCTTTGTTGCCTATATTTCAGCAATAATTGGTCAGTTGATTTTTATCGGAATCATTAACGGAGTGTTTTACGGGATTGCCTGGGGGATGGGTGAGGGCGAAGCTCCTGAGACGGCATTGCGTTACTTGTCATGGGCATGGCAAGGGGTCAATGTCTATGTGGTTCTTATGGCAATTTATTCGCTGTTCTATATTCGCACTATTCAATGGATCATCTCGGACGAAGGTGTCAGGATCAAGGGTGGCATATTGCCCTGGCGGAAAAACGATATATTGCATCCTTACGAAACAATTTTTGAGGCGTATTACGAATTCGGGTTTTTCGCGAAATTATTCAGGTATGGAGAATGCAGCATACGAAGAGCTGAGGGTATTACTACGGCAATATCAGAAAAACGGATGCACAATGCGGCCAGGATTACCGGCCTGATCAATGAAAAGCTGCAGCTGGTAAGAAAAGAAATAAGGGGGAAAGTTGCCACCACCCCTACTGTACGCACTGATACTGAGGAGCTTGCACATCTTGGCCAGTTGAAAACCGATGGGACGATCAGTATGGAAGAGTTCGAAATCATGAAACGAAAAATCATTGAAAGATGACAGTTATTCTGTCTCTTGCTGGTCATTTGTTGAATTCCTGTTTCGCTGCAGATGCACTTTAGGTCAACGCAGCAGGCGCTGCCGCTCCCAGTAGGTCAGGCTGCGCCATAGCCATTCCAGTGGCCCGAAACGGTAGCGTGCCAACCAGATGGGTGATAACCACAGCTGGAGCCCCCATACACCAAATACGATCAGGAGCTGAGCCCATCGCTCGACCGCACCGAAGAGACCG
>JAJRUG010000013.1 GCA_024277915.1 Gammaproteobacteria bacterium | reverse complement strand
TATCGCAAACCATTCGACTGGAGCGCCATGCTGCATTTCCTGGAGCTGCGAGCAACGCCGGGTGTCGAAAAAGTATCCGGAGATCGATATTCCAGAACTGTTACGGTTTCTGGCAAGCCTGGTATTATTGAAGTTTGCCCTGCAGCCTCTCCTGACTCTCTGATTCTGACTGTTCGTGGTGTCGCGACCAGTGATATATTTCAAATCGCTCAAGCCACACGTGCAGCATTCGATCTGGATGCGCCGGTCGCCGAGATTACTGATCTACTGGGAAAAGACAGAAGACTGAAAACTTCGGTCAGGCAGCAGCCCGGTATTCGTGTGCCCGGTTGCTGGAATGGTTTTGAATTGACCGTACGGGCAATCCTCGGGCAGCAAGTCTCTGTGAAAGCTGCAACAACACTTGCCGGCAGGCTGGCTCACCACTACGGTGCTGCGATCAACATCGCACCAACTACTCGGGGCAACATGCTATCTCGTGTTTTTCCGACACCTGCCCGACTTGCCAGAGCACGCATAAGCAGGCTCGGGATTCTTCAAAGTCGTGCCGAAACCATTCGACTGCTCGCTGTAAGGACCGAACGTGGAGAAATCAGTTTCGATCCTTCACAAGAGCCGGAGAATTTTTGCAGGCAGCTGCAAATGATCCGGGGAATTGGTGAATGGACCGCGCAATACGTTTCCATGCGCGTCCTGAAAGATCCTGATGCATTCCTTTCATCGGATCTTGGCCTGCTCAAGGCGATCAGGCCGGGACAGAAAGTAACACCAAAAACCCTGAATCAGATTGCCGAATGCTGGCGACCATGGCGTGCCTATGCAGCGATGCACCTGTGGAACTCACAACCCAGCTCAGGAGGATAATTCAGATGTACTACACCTATATAGACACACCCGTTGGCGAACTGCTACTCGCGGGTGATCAATATGTGCTGCATGAACTCGGCTTTCCCGAGGGTCCCAGGCGGCGGCGCGCCGAACCTTCATGGGAGTTGCGCGACTCGATATTCACCGAGGCAAAAACCCAGCTCAGTCATTACTTCGCAGGGGGTCTCAAGTCTTTTTCCCTGGCAATTCAACCAGCCGGGACACCATTTCAGCTACGCGTCCTTGATGAGTTACGGAAAATTCCGTATGGCGTGACCGCATCATATAAGGAGATCGCCTCACGCCTCGGCAATCCGCAAGCCATGCGCGCGGTCGGTATGGCGAACGGAAGGAACCCTATCCCTGTCATTATTCCATGCCATCGGGTGATCGGCAGCAATGGTCAGCTGACCGGCTTTGGTGGAGGTATTCCGACCAAAAAAGCACTGCTGAAACTGGAGCAGGAAAATATCCCGTGGCGAACAACCGGAGAGCTACCTGCTGATTCAACGCCTCACTGGTGATAACCAACCCGATTTCCGTATTGATCGAGCCGCCCACCATGACTTCAAGGTCGCGAAAATTTCCTGTCTCATGCAAACCGAAATACTGATCCGCAATATTTCGCCCGCCCAGAATTGCAACCCGTCTGTCGACAATCATGACTTTGTTGTGCATCCGGAAATTGAGCCGGTGGAATTCACCCAGATTCAGGATCTGGCGGCTAATAAGACCGCTTGAACGGCGCTTGAAGGGGTTAAATACCCGATATTCGATATTCGGATGAGCGTTTATTCCCGATACGATCGAATCAGACGCAAACAGAAAAGAATCATCGACCAGAATACGAACCCGAACACCGCGATCTGCCGCTGCCAGCAAACGACTGGTGATGACGTGACCGACGCTGTCAAGATCCCAGAGAAAAGTCTGGAACTCAATGCTTTCGGCTGCGCTGTCAATGGCACGGAGCCGCCACTCCAGTGCTGATATGCCGTCATTAAGCAGCTGATTCCAGTTATCAGAGCGAACGGATTCGACTTCCAGCCATAGCCGGGACTGAGCCGGCTCATAGACATATTCCGGCAGCAAGTCGACTGGGTCCAGCTTGCGAGCGCAATCTCTAGTCTCTGGTTAAGCGTGTGTTCAGCCTCCATGCGCTTTAATGACCACAGTACCTTGTGGTTGCACGAACCGTTCAGGAGGCCGACATGAATCAACTCGCTACAATTAAAATCTGGATCACCCTTTCGGTGTTGCTCTCCACGCTCGGTACTGCACACCTCGCAGCTGCCGAGAATGAGGAACAGAAAAGCCTGTCCACGGCCGGCTACCTGAGTGAACGGCCCAAAGACCAGCGAAGAAATCCGGAAACACTAACGGAAAACCGAAGCCCTTCCGGAAAACTCCTGAAAAAGAACCGGCTGTCATCCAATACACCGCAGAGTTCTCCGCAATGTTGCGACTTCTGGGTATTTGAAGCCACTACCGAACTGTTCGATGACTTCGATGGTGATGGCTACTACACTTATCTGCGAGTGAATTTCGATGTGGATACCTATTATTCTGAAGCTGACATCTATGCCAACCTATACCTCGCCCGGTCAGATGAGCCATGGACCCTCTACTATGAAACTGATGTGTTCACAGTGTTTGATACTTCAGGCAGCGATGATTATGAAGTTGAAACAGAGCTCGTCTCCGGTTATCCGCCTGGATACTACGACGTGCTGATTGAGGTATATGACGCGTACACCGGAGAACTGGTGATATCATACGGGCCTGCGGAGTCAGCAGCCTTGAGTCTTCTTCCGGTCGAATCTGTCTCCTACGATACGGTAGTGCCGGTAAGAGTGATCGTTTCCGACGGTCATGGTGGCGGTGGAACATTGTCGCTTGCCGCAATATTCCTGTTGCTGGTTGCCGGCTGGGCAAGAACCCGAATTGTTCATTGAATATCAGATGTCAAAAATACTTTTATCCACACTCATCATATCCTTGCTGCCGGGTATCACGCCGGCCAGCTACAGAGAACAACGCCAATCGAAAGAGTGCAACACTGAAACTCACTAAAGAATACTATGCAGGCCAGTGTCTTTTCCGAATGATCTGGACACAATCGTTCCCTGAACCAGTTCTTGATCAGGACTCAAGCACACCACGACGGATCTGGTCTCGTTCGATCGACTCGAACAGGGCTTTGAAGTTTCCTTCACCGAAACCTTCGTCTCTTTTGCGCTGAATAATCTCGAAAAATACCGGCCCCAACATCGTCTCGGAGAAAATCTGTAACAGCAGTTTGACTTCTCCATCCGTTGAGCCATCGAGAAGGATACCGCGCTGCTGCATCTGTTCAACAGGCTGCCCATGTCCGGGCAGACGCTCTTCCAGCATTTCATAATAGGAATCCGGTGGTGGCGTCATGAATGGCAGGTCGTTGCTGTTGAGGCGATCCCAGGTAGCAAAAATATCATCGGTGCTCAGTGCGATATGCTGAATCCCCTCACCATTGTAGGCCATCAGAAACTCTTCAATCTGGCCGGAACCAGCACCACCGCCTTCCTCGTTTAACGGAATTCGTATCTTCGCATCAGGTGCCGACATCGCTCGCGATAACAGGCCGGTCTTCTGCCCTTTAATATCGAAATACCGGATCTGCTTAAAGCTGAACAGGCGCTCATAGAATTCAGCCCAGTAGTCCATGCGTCCACGGTAAACATTGTGTGTCAGATGGTCGATCTCATTCAGCAGACATCCTTCCGGGTTGTGATCGACATCTGCAAAGTATTCAAAATCGATATCGTAGATGCTGTTTCCCTGAGTGTACCGATCAATGAGGTATAAAGGAGCACCACCGATCCCCTTGATCGCCGGCAATTTTAATTCCATCGGGCCGGTTGGAATATCAACAGGCTGTGCTCCCAGTTCCAGTGCCCGGTTATAGGCCTGGTGGGAATCCTGTACACGAAATGCGAGCCCGCAGGCTCCGGGACCGTGCTCCTCGGCGTAGAACTTCGGATAGCCACTCGACTCGTTGTTCACAATGAAATTAATCTGCCCCTGGCGGTACAAAGTGACATCCTTGGATCGATGACTCGCCACCGGCAAAAAACCAAGCTGCCGAAATACTGTGTCCAGCACCGCACTGTCCGGAGCGCTAAACTCCACAAACTCGAACCCGTCCAGGCCCATCGGATTCTCGGTAGATTGATTCATTTGCTGGTCCCTCAAGGCTCGCGTCATGTAGATAGATATTTCGAGATAATACGCCGATTATTCAGGCAAAATATGTTGATATTTGCGGTATAGTGAGCATATTAGACGAATTCCTCTTATTTTTTAATAATTTTAGGTGGTTTCCACTGACACTATGAATAAACCAGAAGCAAAGATTCTCCGCGTCCTGCAAAAAGAGGGGCGAATCTCCAACGTAGACCTCGCCAATCGGGTGGGGCTCTCGGAGTCTCCGTGCTTGCGCCGGGTCCGGGCACTTGAGGAATCCGGTGTCATACTCGGCTACGGTGCGGTGGTTGACCGCCGCAAGCTCGGACTGGATGTAATGGCATACATACAAGTTAATCTCGATCAGCGCTCCGACGAAAACACCCGGCAATTTCTGGACAAAGTGCGGCGGGAGGAACGCATCGTAGAGTGCTATGCTATGAGTGGCAGTCATGATTTTCTGCTTAAAATCATCGCCCACACCATCGATGAGTTCTCGGATCTGACCATGCACAAAATATTGCGCTACCCGGGAGTAAAAGATGTCTCCTCAGCTTTCGTACTTCAAGAAATCAAAAATAGTCGATCAGTTCCCCTGTAGTCAGTTACCTTGAAATGAAGCAGACAGTACATTGAATCAGCAGCCGTCAAACAGTCTGATTACACTTGAAGACATACAGAAAGCGAGCCAGCTGCTAAAAGGGAATATCGAGCGGACGCCGTTTCGTAAAGCTGTGACCCTTTCAAATATTGCCGGCATTGAAACATGGATCAAATTCGACAATTTCCAGTTCACTGCAACATTCAAGGAGCGAGGCGCTTACAACAAACTGGTTCAGCTCAGCAGTAGTGAAAAAAACAATGGGGTCGTCGCAATGTCAGCCGGCAACCACGCACAGGGAATTGCCTATCACGCCCATCGACTGGGCATCCCGGCCACCATTGTGATGCCCAAAAATACGCCTTTTATAAAGGTTGAACATACCAAGGCACTCGGCGCAACAGTCATTCTTGAAGGCAGCACACTAGCCGATGCTGCGGCTTTCGCCCGAACTTTGGCCAAGCAGGAAAACTTCGTATTCATTCATCCCTATGATGATCTGCAAATTATCGCCGGACAGGGAACTCTTGCCATCGAGATGCTTGAGGACTTGCCGGATCTTGATTGCCTGGTCGTCCCGATCGGCGGTGGTGGTCTGATCTGCGGGATGGCCATCGCTGCCAAATCCATCAAACCGGATATCAAGGTAGTCGGTGTTGAAACTGAACTTTATCCTGCTTATAAATCTGCGTTAGACGGCATCAGCAGGCCATGCGGTGGTGACACGCTCGCGGAGGGTATCGCCGTCACGGAAATCGGCACACTGACGCTTCCAATTATCCGGGAATATGTAGATGAAATTGTACTGGTTGATGAATCTGCGCTTGAGCATGCCCTGACACTTATTCTCAATGTGGAGAAAACACTGGTAGAAGGTGCTGGTGCAGCAGGGTTTGCTGCCCTGCTCTCCCATCCTGAACTATTTAAGAATCTGACCGTAGGCACGGTATTGTCCGGTGGCAACATAGATTCACGACTGCTGGCATCAGTATTAATGCGGGAGCTGGTTCGTGACAGCAGAATCACCCGGTTGCGTATACCCATTGCCGATGTCCCGGGGGAGATTGCCCGTATTGCAGACATCGTCGCACAACGAGGCGGGAATTTTATCGACCTGAAGCATCACCGGATCTTCACATCACTACCGGCAAAGGATGCCGTACTTGATATAGAGCTGGAAACCCGGGACCGTCAGCATCTGGAAGATATTCTCGATGACATGCGGACAGCTGGCTATGAAGTGTGCATATTGAACCCGGACGAACCTGACTAAGCCCCATCTGCCTAAGCAATTCCGCCATTTTTATGAAGTGCTGATATTTCTGCGGTACTAAAGCCCCATTCAGAGAGGATCGCATCGCTGTCGGTACCCGGCAGGCTGCCGGTTTCGGGTATACCGGGCTTGCTGTGGCTGAAGCGCGGTGCCGGTGCCGGTTGCCGGATACCATCTATCTCAATTGTTGTTTCACGCGCTGTATTATGTGGATGTAAATGCATTTCTGAAAGGCCGAGTACCGGGGCAAAGCAGACATCGCTTCCCTCCATGATGCGGCACCATTGATCACGGGTTTTATTAAGGAAAACTGATTCAAGTTCTTGTCGAAGCTCCGGCCAAGCTGATATGTCAATCGACTGCCCGGCACCCTGGAAACCGGCATCGGAGAAACGTTTTTTGTCAATGCCGGTCAAATCGAGCAACTGTGAAAAAAACTGCGGCTCTAATGATCCGATAGATATGTATTGTCCGTCTGCGGTTTCATAGGTGTCATAAAAAGGAGCCGCTGTTCCGAGCAAGTGGCTGCCAAGTTCATCATCGAACCAGCCATTTGCCGCAAACCCGAAAAACATCGACATAAAAGAAACAGCACCATCCAGCATGGCAGCGTCCACTACCTGCCCCTTGCCGGATCGCACTGCTTCCAGCAACGCACACACCATTCCAAACGCCAACAGTAATCCGCCGCCGCCAAAGTCCGCAACCAGATTCAGCGGTGCTACCGGTTTCTGCCCGCGCCGGCCAATCGAATGCAACGCACCGGAAAGTGCGATGTAGTTAATATCGTGACCCGCCGCATGTGCCAGCGGGCCATCCTGCCCCCAGCCGGTCAACCGGCCAAAAACCAATTTTGGATTACGCTCCAGGCATAGCTCTGGCCCAAATCCGAGACGCTCTGCCACGCCGGGTCGAAACCCTTCGAAAATTGCATCCGCCTGATCAACCAGTTGTAACAGTGCTCTAATACCGGGCTCAGATTTCAAATTTAAAGCGATTGATCGCCGCCCTCTTAGTAACGGATCTCCGGGGTTAAATGCTCCTTCAGGTGCGGAGGCCCTGTCGACGCGAATCACTTCCGCGCCCATATCGCTCAGCATCATCCCGCAATATGGCGCAGCACCAAGACCAGTGATCTCGATAACCTTCAGTCCTGCCAAGGGTCCCACTTGCCATCTCCTCCAGGCTATTCTCTCAATGCCCCACCTGACCGGGTTGCCCGTGGTCTTTTATTGTGCGGCTGCGCCGTGTCTGTCGCACGACTGCAAAAACACCGCCCGCTGCCAACAGCAACAGGTTAACTGCCGCAATTCCGGTGTAAACCGCAACAAATCCGCGGGCACCGAGTCGTCGACTAAGCGATTCACGAAGCAATGAACTGAGCAACAAATGTGATCCGCCAAACAGTAACCAGGCGCAGGCTACGATGAGGGCCGGGGTCACGTTAACGCCCTCGCGGATCGAGACCAATGCCGCGCGCGATGATCTCCTTCATGATTTCCGAGGTGCCTGCGTAGATTCTCGAAACCCGTGCATCGGTGTACATCCTGGAAATACGGTACTCATCCATGTAACCCGAACCGCCATGAAGCTGCACGCATTCATCCATGACCCGGCCTTCCACCTCGCTGGTGAACAGCTTGGCTTCTGCTGCCGCCTCTGCTGTCAGCCCGCCATCATTGTGTTGCACAACACACTGGTCGACAAAAGTCTGTGCCACGTCCAACTGGGTTCGCATTTCCGCCATTTTAAAACGTGTATTCTGGAACGCAGCAATCGACTGACCGAATGCCTTCCGTTCTCTGATGTAATCCATCGTAATATCAAAAGCAGCCTGGGCGTGGGCGAGAGAACCGACTGCATTGATTAGTCGCTCCTCGGCAAGAAAACGCATCAGATTGTAAAACCCTCTTTCCGGGTCATCGAGTACGTGGCTGGCCGGTATTTTTACTTTGTCGAAAAACAGTTCTGCCGTATCCTGCGCCTTGAGCCCCATTTTTTTCAGATTTCGACCACGTTCGAAGCCTTCCATATCTGCTTCCACCAGAAACAAACCCAACCCATGCGGTTTATCAGGAACGGTGCGCGCAGCAACAACAAACAGATCGCCATTGATCCCATTGGAGATAAATGTCTTTGAACCGCTCAAAACCCAGTGATCACCCTGCTTCTCGGCGCGGGTTTTCATGCCGGCAAGATCGCTGCCCGCACCAGGATCTGTCATGGCAATACCAAGAATTGTCTCGCCTCTGGCACAGGCTGGCAGGAAATGCTGCTTTTGTTCTTCTGTGCCCAGCTTGCCGATGTAGGGCCCGACAAGGCGACTGTGCAAGGTCAAAAAAAGCGAGGGGTCGCCATGCTGCACGTTTTCTTCAATGACAATCTGCTCGTAACGAAAATCTTCTATCCCCAGGCCGCCATATTGCTCATCTGCCCACATCATCAACAAGCCCTGATCGCCCGCTTTGCGGAAAGCATCCCGATCTACAATGCCCGCTTCACGCCAGCCATCAACATGGGGAGCAATCTCCTTTAGCATGAACTTGCGAACCGAGTCACGAAACATGTCATGGTCCATATCGAATATGGTTCTTTTCATGCTATTTGCTCCCGGTGATCTGTCAAAAAATCACTGTGTTGTCGGATGAAATGTCTCGCCGCTCTTCACCCTGGCTCTCAACCAGTCTGAAACCTCGAAGCGAGACCCATAGGTTTCTGCCAGCCGATCACATTCCGCAACGAATGCTTCGACTCCCATGGTATCAATGTAAGACAAGGTACCACCGGTCCACGGCGGGAAACCCCAGCCAAAAATCGAACCGATATCGGCATCAGCCGGATGGGTCAGTACACCCTCTTCGAAACACCGTGCAGTTTCCAGCGCCTGGATCATCAGCAAACGTGTTTTGACCTCATCGACTGATGGCTGGTCTGCAGCAAGCGGATAGAGTTCTGCAAGACCTCGCCACAGATGTTTTTTGGCATCTTCCGGGTAGTCGTAAAACCCCTTGCCAAATCTCTTGCCCTTGCGATCAAGCTCCACCATTTTTGTCATGATATCGAAGCCGGAAACGGGCTGGAAATCATCACCCAGATCTTTCATAGCCTGTAGCGTAATCTTATGACCCAGCTCAATGGTCACTTCATCAATCACTGCCAGCGGACCAACCGGCATGCTGGCCATTTTTGCAGCATTCTCTATCAATGCCGGGTTGATACCCTCGGCAACCATGGTCATGCCCTCATTGGTGAAGGTACTGAAGCACCGGCTGGTATAAAAACCCCGGCTGTCATTCACGACAATCGGTGTCTTGCGGAGCTGCTGCACATAGTCGAGACTGCGAGCAATTGCCTCGTCAGATGTTTTTTCACCAATGATGATCTCTACCAGTGGCATCTTGTCTACCGGGGAGAAAAAGTGAATCCCGATAAAGCTCTCCGGCCGTTCCGATGCCTCTGCCAGTCCGGTGATCGGCAATGTTGAAGTATTGCTGGCAAAAATCGCAGTCGGGGGGATCACCGCCTCAGCCTGTGCGGTAACACCAGCCTTGATTTCCCGACTCTCAAACACAGCTTCGATGATCAGATCACAGCCTTCAAGGAGTGAATAATCCGTTGTCGGTGTAATCAGTCCAAGCAACACATCTGCTTTTTCCTGCGTCGATCTGCCGCGGCTGATCGCCTTTTCCAGTAACGCCTGTGAATAGGCCTTGCCCTTTTCAGCGCCTTCAATCGCTGTATCAAGCAGTACGACTTCAATGCCGGCTCGTGCTGACACGTAAGCCACCCCGGCACCCATCATTCCGGCGCCGAGAATACCCAGCTTCCTGACCGCAGACTTTTCAACACCTTCAGGCCGCCGAACCAGCTTGTCGTTATCGCCCTTGTTGATAAACAGCGTACGGATCATATTGCGTGCCACCACACCTGAAACCAGTTGCGCGAAATACTTCGACTCGATTCGCAAGCCAGTGTCAAAGGGTGTGATCGTGCCTTCGTACACGGCTGACATGATCGCCTTGGGCGCCGGGTAGTTATGAAATGCATTGCCTGCGAGTAGTGAGGTACCCACCATAAAAGTCTCAATGGACTTCGGATGCATGGCACCGGCTCCACCGGGAACCCGAAAACCCTTTTTATCCCATGGTGCTTCCGGATCACCCTCTTCGAGCACCCATCGTTTGGCACGCTCAACTATTTTCTCAACCGGAGCGAGCTCATGAACGACTCCCATCTTCAGAGCCTTTTCAGGACTCAGCTGTCGCCCCTCAAGCATCACCGGCAATGCCTCACGGATACCAATCAATCGTGGCAAGCGCTGTGTACCACCACCACCGGGTAACAGACCAATAGTCACTTCGGGTAAACCAACTTTCGCTTTCGGGTGATCTGCAAGTACCCGGTAATGACAGGCAAGGCATAGCTCGAGCCCACCACCCAGCGCAACACCATTGATCGCCACAGCAACTGGCTTGCCGCAGGTTTCGAGTTGTCGAAAAACCTTTTTGAGCGCCTGGATATCCCGGTAACTCTCTTCAACGGTCAACCCGCGTTCATAGGCTGTCACCAGATCCTTCAGATCCGCCCCCGCCATGAATGCCGGTTTTGCCGAGGTCAGTACTGCACCTTTCACTGCGTCGTCGGCTGCGAGTTGTTCCACACAACTCCTGAGATCTTCAACCAGCTCCGGGGTCAGCACATTCATGGAACGCCCTGGAATATCCAGCGCCAACATCGCGACGCCATCTGTATCTACTGTGTATTGAATCGTCTTGCTCATTGCTCTTTCCGTTTGTTACGTTGACTTAAACACGTTCAATAATGGTTGCCGTGCCCATACCCGCCCCGATGCACAGAGTGATCAATGCGGTATTCAGATCGCGACGCTCCAGCTCATCAAGTACCGTACCGAGAATCATCGCACCGGTTGCACCAAGTGGATGCCCCATGGCAATCGCACCACCGTTGACATTCAACTTGTCATGCGGAATATCAAGCTGCTGCATGTAGCGTAAAACTACAGCAGCAAAGGCTTCGTTCAGTTCATAAAGATCGATATCATCAATGCTCATCCCGGCCCGCTTCAATGCCTTTTCAGTAGCGGGACCGGGACCGGTCAGCATGATAGTGGGTTCGGTACCGGTAGAGGCAAAGGCCTTGATCCGCGCCCTTGGTGTCAGGTTCAGTTTCTTGCCGGTTGCAGCATTACCCAGTAATACTGCAGCCGCACCATCAACAATGCCACTGGAATTAGCAGCGGTGTGCACATGCTCAACTGTTTCGATTTCCGGGTACTTCTGCAAAATAACCGCGTCAAACCCGGCCTGCTGACCATAAGCGACGAATGCAGGGCGAAGCTCGCCGAGGCCTTCAACAGTTGCGTCAGGCCGCATGTGTTCGTCACGGTCAAGCACCGTCATCCCGATCATATCTTTCACCGGTAGAATCGATTGATTAAAATACCCCTGATCCCATGCATAAGCCGCCCGCCGCTGGCTTTCCACAGAATATGCATCCAGATCCCCGCGTGAGAACCCGTATTTGGTGGCAATCAAATCAGCACTCACACCTTGCGGCACAAAATAGGTTTTGTAGGCAATCTCCGGGTCAATCGCCCAGGCGCCACCGTCCGACATCATCGGTACTCGTGACATCGACTCCACGCCACCACCGATGGTCATGTCCGACTGCCCGGACATGATCTGGGCTGCGGCCGAGTTGACCGCCTCAAGACCCGAGGCACAAAAACGATTAAGCTGCTTGCCCGGCACAGACTGAGCATAATCGGCATTCAAAACCGCAACCCGGGCAATATCAGCCCCCTGCTCACCAACCGGAGCAACACAGCCGAGCACCACATCATCTACATAGGAGGTATCCAGATTGTTCCGGTCTCTCAAGCCCGCCAATACCTGGCTTGCCAGACTGATCGGGGTAATCTCATGCAATGAGCCATTCGGCTTACCCCGGCCCCGCGGCGTACGCAGGTGGTCAAAAATCAATGCATCAGTCATGTTCGTTTACCTCTTATATATAGACGCTTATATAGATGCTTCGCGTGTCACGGTTTTACCAGTACGCACAGGTACGACTCGTACTCCTGGTACATCCTTTTCAAACTCAGGCCGGGGCTCATTTGCCAATGGTTCAGCATGCCTATGATACTGCCGAGGTACTGCTCGGCGAGCCGGGCGGGCTCGATATCTGATCGTATGCTCCCGGATGCCTGTCCCTCTTCGATCCAGCGGGCCGCCACTTTGCGCTGTCCGCGCAAAAATTCCGCCACATTGGGCTTGAACTCGGATCCGGGATCCAGCGAACCCAGCCAGAGTACCTGCATCGCGAAAATATGGCGTGGATACCCGCGGACAAACCGATAGTGGGCTGTAAGCCCTGTGCGCAGGGCGTCGAGGCCGGTTTTGGACCCGACATTTTTGTCGAGCTGTTCTACCCAAATTACCGAAACACTCTTTAATACCTTGCGAAACAACCCTGCCTTGGAACCAAAGTGGTGAGTTGCGAGCCCACGGCTATAGCCGGCCTTCTCACCGATTGCCTTGAGGGTTGTGCCACCGATGCCTCGCTCGTTGAGCAGCTCTATTGCAGCGTCAGTCATGCGCAATTCGGCGAGTGCGGAGCGCTCAGCCTGCGTTCTGCGCCTTGGCGAGGAGACTTCTGTAGCGATGGCGACCGTCATCAGGTTCTGTTACTTGTTAGCGGCAAGCAAGTTTATTCCTCTGCACGGAAATGTCAACTTTCTGCAAATCAATGAATTGCGGGTTTTAGTGATTGTTGTACCGCAGCTAACAACTGCGGATGGCTCACTATCGAATATGGAGCGAGGAATATCTGAATGAACAGACATGAATCGCAACCGGAATTTGGACGCCGGGATGAGTATGATGCCGGTGCTGATGAAAACTATAAAAAATACTCTACGGCGTGTATTCGGACTACACGAGTTCCGTCCTTACCAGCAGGCAATTATTGAAGACCTCATCGATGGTCGGGACAGCTTTGTGCTGATGCCAACTGGTGGCGGAAAATCCCTCTGCTACCAGCTGCCGGCCTTGCACCGGAACGGGCTCGCACTGGTCGTCTCGCCGCTGATCTCGCTGATGAAAGATCAGGTAGATGCACTGGTCGATCTTGGCGTACGGGCTGCTTTTTACAACTCAACCATGGAAGCTGCCGAGGCACGTCAAATTCTGGCCAGAATGCACGCCAATGAGCTGGATTTACTTTATGTCGCTCCGGAACGGCTGATGAACCCTGATTTCATCGCGCGTTTCGCCGACATCGATGTTGCATTGATCGCCATTGATGAAGCCCACTGTGTCTCGCAATGGGGGCATGACTTCCGGCCACACTATGCCGCACTGGGTGGATTGCGCGAGCACTTCCCGGGTGTGCCGCTCATTGCACTAACGGCGACTGCAGACCCTCAGACCCGTCAGGACATATTGACCGTACTGGGGTTAAACAAGGCGGCTCAGCACGTCACCGGTTTTGACCGGCCGAATATCCGCTATACGGTGATGGAAAAACACCGGCCGAAGCAGCAATTGGAGCGATTCCTGCGCAACCGGAAACAGGAATCAGGCATTGTTTATGCCCTGTCCCGAAAGCGGGTCGAGGAGGTTGCCGCCGGTCTGCAGGCAAAGGGTTTTGCGGCCGCTGCCTATCATGCCGGTCTGGCACGCGAAGAACGCAAGAACGTACAGGAACGATTTCTGCGTGATGATCTGGCGATTGTTGTTGCCACGGTGGCCTTCGGGATGGGCATTGATAAACCAAATGTTCGTTTTGTTGTTCATTACGACCTGCCGAAGAATATTGAAGGCTACTATCAGGAGACAGGCAGAGCCGGTCGTGACGGGCTGCCATCAGACGCATTGCTACTGTTTGGTACCCAGGACATCGTCAAAGCACGTCTGCTACTGGAAAACACTTCAAACCCTGACCAAAAGCGCATTGAGTCCCACAAACTCCAGGCGATGATCGGTTTTGCCGAGAGCCTGGCCTGCCGACGTCGGGTATTACTGGGCTATTTCGGCGCACAGATTGATACCGACTGTGGCAACTGCGACATCTGCCTCGATCCACCGATGCGATTCGATGCAACGGTCGAAGCCCAGAAAGTACTCTCCTGCGTTTACCGGGTCGGCGAAAGATTCGGGATCAAGCACGTTATCGATGTGTTGCGAGGTGCTGATACCGAACGAATGCACCGGCTCGGGCACAAACATCTTTCAACCTACGGTATCGGCCGGGACAAAAGTGAAACCGAGTGGCAGTCCATCGTCCGCCAGCTCATTCACCATGGCTATCTTGACCAGGACATTTCAAATTATTCAGTACTCAAGCTCAGGGCTGAAGCAAGAACCCTGTTGAGAGGTGAGCATCGACTGCAGCTCGCACAACCGCGTATCAAGGAAAAACAGAAAAAGGAAACGGCCAAACCGGTTGAGGGTGTCGACCTGGTAGATCTTGAACTGTTCGAATCTCTTCGGGTACTCCGAAAAGACCTGGCTGAAAGTCAGAATGTGCCGCCCTACATCATTTTTGGTGATGTCTCGCTGCTGGAAATGAGTCGCAAGCGACCCGCCAATGCTGAGGAATTTCTTGATATCACCGGTGTTGGCCAGGTCAAGCTGGAGAAACACGGCGAACTATTCCTGAAAGCTATTGCAAACTTCCTGCAGGTACCCGCCTGATGCTAGTTTCTGCTACCCGCCGGTATTGACAGCACCGGGCAGTCGGCACGCCTTAAAACCACTTCAGTAGTACTGCCAAGCAATGCGTGTTTCAAGCCGCTATAACCATGGGTGGTCATGATGATCATCTCTGCACCAATATTTCCGGCATAACGAACGATCTCATCCGCCGGCCTGCCGGGCAGAATTTCACCGACAATCTCCTGATTAAACTCTTTGAGATGCTCCTTGGTAAAGGCACTCATCCTGGCCTTTGCAGTTTCAGTAAACTCATCCATTGCTGGCAGTAGCGCCGGCCCCATATCCAGAGTAGCGTACACATGCGGTTCTTCAATAGCATAAACACAATGCACTTCCGCCTTGAGAATTTCCGCCATACGGTGAACCCAGGGAAGTGCCACCAAAGATAAATCTGAAAAATCCGTCGGGAATACGATTTTTGCGATTTCGGCCATGGTCTTATCCCTCCTGTACATTACGGGTGAGGACTCTAGTATTGTAAAACATAAGGTTCAGGAGCAGATTTCTCAATTGTGGAAAACCGATGCAAAGGTACGTATTCGACAGTCACTCCTCGCTCAGTAACCTCTTCATTTGCCGATGATCAATGCCTGCGTCCTGGTATACCGGGCCATCGGCAACAAACCCGAAACGCTCGTAGAAAGGAATCGCCTGGCACTGAGCTGACAGGCAAACCCGATCCAGCCCTTCTTCGAAGGCAATCTGAACCAGCCCTTCCAGAATTGCAGCCCCTGCACCTTGACCACGAAAGTTCTTCAACACTGCCATACGCCCGATTTTTCCGTCTGCGGTGATTCTGCCGGTACCCACCGGAATACGATGCCCGTCAGTATGGTTCAGATAGGCCAGCACATGACGCGCTGCAGAATCGAATTCATCAATTTCAATTTCCAGGGGGACTGCCTGCTCGATCACGAACACCTGGTTTCTAATCGAGAAAATACTTGCCTCGGACTCCTGATAACTGGTCCTGATTAGCATGACTTCCGGCATAGCGGGTTATCTGATTTGGTTGCTGGATCGAAAGAATAACAAACTCAATCAAAAATCGCCCAGACAACCGGAATCAGCCAGATAGCCAGAGCCAGCGCACCCCGGCGTAGCAAGCGCTGGAAGAAGCTCAGCTCAAGTGCAGCGACATCGAGATTGACTGCAACAGCATCGATCTGCTCAGCGTGCATATCAACAGCAGCATCAATGCTGCCGAGGTAGCCCTCTGGGAGCACTACTCTTTCATCGCCATTGTAAGTTGATTCCTGATTCACGAAACTGCTGATATCCGTTATGTCAACTGCATCATAGACACTTCTGCATCCTGCAACCGTGACCGCTTTCACGAACTTTCCGGAGCATATCCTGAGCCTAAAGATTCACGCCGAAGCTGCCGATAAACCGGAAGACGGGTTGTGCCGACGGCGGGAATCACTGCCCGAATCATTTTCTAATTGAACACATAGGGATAGCAAAATGCAGGCGACAGAAGAAACCAAGATCAATCCATTCGATTTCGTAAAAAATCTCGCGGCAGACCTCAACAAGCACGAGCTGGAATTGCCCGGATTCCCGGACGTCGTGATGCAACTGCATCACTGCCTGGCAGATGACAATAGCACCGCGAAAGATATCGAAAAACTGATCACATCTGAACCTGCACTGGCTGCACGACTCATTCAGATCTCGAATTCAGCCGCATTCAATACCCGCGGTCGAGAAGTGGGTGAAGTCAGGTCTGCGGTAACCCTGCTCGGATTCAACACCGTACGAAGCACGGCAACCACCTTTGCAATGCGCCAGATGGAACAACAGGAATGGCTCAAAGCAGTGAAGCCACAACTCGAAAAAATCTGGAAATCCAGTAACGCTGTTGCAGCGGTTTGCTACGCTGTAGGCCAAAGAATTGGCGAGGTACAAGCTGATGAGGCACTGGCCACGGGGCTATTTCACCAAATGGGAGCACTCTATTTACTAAGCCGTGGCCACAAAGCCGGCCTCGACATGAACAATGATCCTTCCTGGGATGCCATGGTAGATGGCTGGCAGCCAACCATTACCCGTGCAATCCTTGAAAACTGGAGCATTCCGGAACACATCGGTGTCGCTGTGGAACAGCAAGACACATTGTTCGACCCTGATGCAGATACTCGTGAAATGACCCCGCTGGCCAAGGTACTCTCAGCCGCAAAACTTTACTGCACGCTTGAAAATGAAAGTGACGCGAATGTCACAAGAGAAATTGAGGGCGTACTCGAGTCCATAATGCTTCCTGAAAAATCGTTCATTGATCTGGTAGGAAGCTGCCAGGAGCAAATTCAGGATATTCGCAGCTCGATGATCTGAATTAGCCCAACCGCAGGCTTAGCGATACTCTGCCGCAGCCTCCGGTTTCCCCCATGCTTCGTAAAGTTGTACTGCGGCAGCTCTGGCATCCTGGACGGTATCGTGATCTTCGCCCCATTGTGCAGTGACTGTTTCGATGCCTGACAGGATCCACGGCTCAGCTTCTGCATAGTCACCCGTTTCAGTGAGGCACCGGCCCAGTCGCCATTTTACTTCTCCCAAAAACCAGTGATCCGGGATGCGGTTTTGGAGAATAAAGAGCGCTTCGCGATAGACCGGCAGCGCAAGATCGTAGCGCCCGCTTTGCATGTAGGTATTACCCATGTTCGCATAGGCGCGGCCAAGATTTGCACTGTCCGGAGTGTGCAGCATCAAAAGGCGAATTGCTTCTTTATATTGCGCTATCGCGGTGTCAATCTCCCCAAGGTCCGCCGCAACTTTCCCGAGCCCATTGTAGATATACAAGTTGTACGAATTATCGGGGCCAAATAGCCGGTCATTCATTGCCAGTGTTCGTTCATAAACAGTGATTGCTTCATCGCTTCTTTTCAGCTTGTTCAGTGTTGCCCCGATCGCTAACAGGACACCTGTATTGTCGGCGTTATCACCCGGATTAAATTTTTTCCGCGTTGCCAGCACGCTCTCCAGCAAAGGGAGTGCCTCTTCATACTGCTCCTGATGCATCAGTAAAGTCGCCCGGTGTACATTGAGCGCTGCCACCTCCAGGCTGTTATCACCAAATTTGTCCTGATAAATCACCAGTGCATTTCGATACCCGGCATCGGCACCCTTAAAATCACCTTTCAGGTGCAGGATTCGCCCAACACGGATATGGCCGGCAGCCTCACCCAGCGGGTCTCCCAGCCGCTGACTCAGCGCCAAACCCTGCATGGCATGCTGCTGCGATAAATCGTAGCTACCATCAAGATCTTCGGCTTCCGACAGACGCAGCAGCACATCAGCGTACTCACCGCTCTCGGTACCAGTGAGCTCAACACGTAACCGGCGTTCATTCTCGAGCGCTTCACGCCACTCCGGTGTCAGCCCCATTACCTGGTAAACCTCACCAATGGTCATCAGCAAATCGGCCTGCACCTGGGGCTGGCCGGACAACTCCTGACCAATCCGTTCCCTGCCGGCATCAAGTATTTCCCTTGCAGTCAGGTCGGCAGCAGACCGGGTCGGATCAGCCGAGTCGAAAATACTGATGAGAAAGTTCTTCGTTTCTTCAGCCCGATCCCGTTCCACGGCAATAATGCGTGACTGGCGTTCGGTCGTCACGGCAGAATAGGTGGCGAGCAGCGCAAATGCAGTCAGTGCGAGCACCGCAGATCCAGCGAACAACACACCGATGCGATGACGACCGATAAACTTCCTGGCGAGATACCACGCCGAGGGTGCCTTGGCCGTTACCGGCAAGCCGTTCATCTGGTTGCGTATGTCATTCGCCAGGCTTTCAACCGACTGGTAACGTTCGACGGGCAACTTGGCCAGCGCTTTGCCGACAATAGCATCAAGATCATCACCGGTATCGGAGTTGAACCGGCTGACCGGTGGCGGCACAGCCGTCGCCGCATGGACATGTATCTCTGCCAACGTAAGCCCGTCGTAACTCAACGGCAATCGGCGAGTCAACAGCAGGTACATGAGTACACCAATCGAATAGACGTCCGTCGTAACATCCACAGCTGCACCGCTCAGCATCTCGGGGCTTGCGAATGCGGGTGTCACAGGACGCTGTGCGACTTGTGTCAGGCTGGCATGATCGCCCGTCGGCTCCAGAACTTTCGCAATACCAAAATCAAGCAACCGTGCCCGGCCGTTCGCTTCAACCAGTACATTGCCAGGTTTCAGATCGCGGTGAATGACCAGATTGCGGTGAGCAAACTGTACACCCCGGGCAACATCGAGAATCAGCCCCAGACGCTGCTTGATCGTCAGCTTGTTTTGTACACAGTATTGGTCGATTGGCATGCCATCGACATAGTCCATGACAAAGAAAGGTGTACCATCCTCGGTGACGCCACCATCAAGCAGGCGGGCGATATTGTCATGCACAAGCCGTGCAAGAATTTGCCGCTCGGTCAGAAATCGTGCCCGTGACTCGTCATCGTTCATACCCATCGGCAGAATTTTCAGCGCCGCACGTTTTTCGAATTGGCCATCTGCCCGTTCGGCCAGATACACCGCGCCCATTCCACCGCGCCCGATCAACCGCTGCAACCGCCATTGCCCGACAGTCTGGTTTTCAGGCAGCGGTGCTTCGCCATCGGCAAGTGCCGCCAGGCCGACCTGCCCGGTCAGGCGGTCAAAATAGGCTTCGGAATCGCTGGCCGCTGTGAGCAGTGAACTGACTTCATCGTGCAGCTGCTGATCAACTCCACAGGCTTTGGTGATGAATTCAGCCCGCGTATCAGGGTCAAGCGCATACGCCTGAGCGAACAGTTCTTCGGCACGTTGTGATATCAGCATGCGTGGATAATGGCTTACTGTGCCCTGCCCTCGTTCATCTCCCGGTAGACCCAAGCGCTCAACAGTGTCCAGTCACGTTTCACCGTGGCGGGAGATACACCCAATGCCGTGGCGGTTTCTTCAATAGTCATGCCACCGAAAACTCTGCACTCGAACAAATGACAGTGCCGCGTGTTGTCTTGCTCCAGCCTTTCAAGCACCTTGTTAATCACCAGCAAGTCTTCAAACGTTTGCTCATTTTGCTGCGCCAGACCTGACAAGGTAACCCGTATCGCATTGCCGCCACGCTTTGCGGTGGCAACACGTTCGGCATAGCTGATCAGGATCTGCCGCATCGCCTTTGATGCAGTAGCAAAAAAATGAGTACGGTCCTGATAAGTGGCCAACGTCTTGTTGGCGAGCTTGACGTAGGCTTCGTTAATCAATGATGTCGTATTGAGGGTGTCATTCCCCTGCCAGCGTCGCCGATGAGCGCGGGCGATCACGCGTAGCTCCTGGTATACGGCCGTGAACAGCGCATCGCTCGCACTCCGGTCGCCAGCGGCAGCGGACTGCAGCATCTGCGTAATGTCTTGTTCTTGTTTCAAACGCGT
>JAJRUG010000178.1 GCA_024277915.1 Gammaproteobacteria bacterium | reverse complement strand
CTGGACGGGACAATTGCAAGTACGGTTTGTATTGCTAACGAATGAAATTCCCAGCTTGGCGGATGCTTCCGGCGCACTGGCTTCACGCTTCATTCTTCTAACGATGACGGAGAGCTTCATCGGCCGCGAAGATCGCAGGCTCACAGAGAAACTGCTTGCCGAACTTCCTGCGATTTTCAATTGGTCCTTGGACGGACTGGATCGCCTGAGTCAACGCGGATATTTCCAACAGCCCAGCAGCAGTAGCGCCGCAATTCACCAGCTCGAAATATCTGGGTCACCCGTTGCAGCATTCGTTTCAGACCGCTGCATTGTCAAACCAGGTGCTGAAGTTACGCGCGGCGCCCTATTTTCAGCATGGCAGGAATGGTGCGTCGAGGAAGGCCGAGATCATCCCGGCACAGCCGCGAGTTTTGGAAAAAGCCTGTTCGCTGCGTTTCCGAAAATCACAACGGCTGAACGTCGTCGACAAGATCGGCGATTACGGGTCTATGCCGGCATCCGATTTCGGAATATGGGAGGCGGTGAATAACATGAGATTCAATTTTTCAGCCCTGACACATGCATGGCACAGGCTGACACACGCAGCGACACCAGCAAAACAGGCTGGAGCCCGCATGGTGTATAGGCGACACAGGCTGACACACGTAAAACCTTACCCTACGCGTATAGCAAAAGGTTTATATATATGTAGGTACTTAAATAGGGCTGTGCCTGTGTCTGCCTGTGTCAGATGTGGTGAGGGGACGTAATGGCCCCCTCTACCCGCTCATTGACCCGTTCAGCCCGGAAACGCAAAACCGAGTTGAAGCGTTTTTCCAAACGGTGCCGGCACTGCAAGACACCATTTCGATCCTGTCGCCGTTCGAGACGTTATTGCTCCTTGGCGTGCCGATTGCGGGAATTCAAGTACCGACGGCGCGAGGGGCTGTAGCTGATGTTGTTGAACTGGCTATTACACAAGCTCCGAGAGTTTCTAAGGAGACGGCGGAAAGAACATTCCCGGTTCTTACCAGAACCGGGAATGTTTGGCGGATATGGCCAGTGAACGTGCAGGGTACAGGGCTGATTATTCAGGCGGCCAATACAGGTTTTAGGGAAGGTTTTAGTTTTTTAGTAGATTAGATGGAGAAATGAAATGAAAGACAAATCAGGAAAACAAGTATCGAAAGAGCCGGCCACAGTTAGCCGACTGCCACGAAGGGCCAGCCGGGAACGCTTGGAAACAGCAGAGCACCGGAGAACTGTATGGAATTATTTCGCAACCGCTGGTACCGCCATCGAAGAAGTCCTCAAACCGGCGTTCTGGGCGCCTGTGAGCAGCCGTTTCGAGCCGTGGCACCGAATTGAGATATGCGAGGAATCCGGCCAGTGGTGGGGTGAACTTTTGGTGCAGGCCGTCGTTGATGGCGGCGCCGTGGTTCACCAGCTTCGGTTTGTTGAGCTTGGTGGCGTTGGAAAAACTGGCGCTTTGCCCAGCAATGCGACTGGCGCAAGAATCGAGTTTCTAGGCGCTCATCGTCGCTGGGCCCTGGTCGCCGCTGATGGCAGGGTTTTGAAGGACCAACTACCGCGTGAGATTGATGCACGGCGCGAGCTTGAGTCCCTCACCTTAGTGAACCAAAACGTAACCCCACATGGAGAAGCCTCATGAACATTTTTTGCTTGGAGCATATGGAGCATCGAATCGCTGAGCTGGCCAAGGCATTGACCGAAGCCGGTCCGCCCACCGAACTCTACAACCTGCGGTCGAAACATCCGGAGGCATTCGCCGAGGTTCAGGAATTGATGGATCAGCTGGAGGCATATCCTGACCAAATCCGGGCCATCATTGCCAGCTCGAAGCCAGCACCGACTAAGCACCTCAACGAGACTGAACGTGGTTCATCACTGGCGCGGGCATTGCATTTTGTTGTCGCCGAGCGTGGCTCTGTCACGTTGCCAGCGGATACGGTGCACGCCCTGGTCTTGGAGCATGTGCCTGATGCGGATCGGCCCTACTGGAAAGCTGGCCGACCGGGGGGGATCTATGGCCAAGTCCAGAATATGAGCGGCCCGCTGGCTCATGAACTTCGGGCTCTCGGAATCTCTGCCGAAGCCACCCGCGACGGTGATGGTATCGGGCGCTCAATTTCTTTGACGACGCGGCCGGGATTTTTGACCCCCCCCCGGGGTCGGCAATGGTGAACGCTTATGCACCTCGCACGTAGTGAAATCACCTGAGCCGAAAAATAAAAAAAATACCGAGCAGGGAGATATTGAGCTGTGAGCACAGATCGTTTGGAAGAGATTGGCGGCTCGCTGGTTTTCGCAGCAAGGGCGGCACTGAAGTTGGACACGGATGCCTCGCCCGATTTCCGGAGCATGCCTGCTTATTTGTTGGCGCGTTCGCCGTTGGGTCTGCGGACCAGGGTTTTGCTGCTGCATGATCTGGTTGGTGGAGCGTTGGACGCGGACGAGGAAATTGCGGATGGCTTGCGGTTGCGAAAGATATCGGAAGCGAATGAGGCTCAAGAGGTAGCAGAAGCCTGCGTGTCGCGTGTGTCACGTCCGAGGAATCCGAAGTTGAAGGATGTGACCTGATGGCGTTTAAGAAAGGTAAGTCCGGGAATCCGGGCGGCAGGAAAAAAATGGACCCGGATGTTGTTGCGTTGGCGCGAGAGAATTCTGTGAAGGCGCTGAAAGTGATCATTGAAATTATGGGAAACAAAAGATGTGCGTTTTCGACGCGAATGGCGGCAGCGAATGCTGTTCTGGATCGAGCACATGGTCGGCCGCAGACCAGTGTTGAGCTGTCCGGTAAAGGGGGTGCCCCGCTGGTTCCCTACCTGCGTGATGATCTGGGCGCACAGGAGCGCGCGATTTTGACTGCTCGCGTGATTGGATTTGCACTGAAACGCGGACAGCTCGAAATGGAAAAGCAGAACGGAGCGACTGCCGCGCTGATCGAGGGTGTGAGCACTGAACTGGTTGAAACTGAACAGGAGAAGCTGTGATGGGCTGGTTAGATTTTGTGAGTGGTGGTGGGGCCGATGGTGGCGGTGATTCTGATGCTGGCGTAGTTGACGTTAGCGCGCCCGATGCGGCTGAAGCCGGCGACGTTAATCAGCCGGACGGTAGCGATGCCACGAACTGGATTGATGACGCTGACACCAGTGGCTCTGAGCAGTCGGGTGATCAAGACGCCACGCAAGGTAATGACCAGGGCGCTGCGAATTGGCTGGACTCCTTGCCCGACGGCGTGCAGATTTATGAGGGTGATATCGACCTGGCGGAAGGTTTGGCCCAGCGGTTTCAGGAAAAAGGGCTGTCGAGTGCTGCGCTTCACGAAGCGATTGGCTGGTACAACGAGCAGACTGAGGCAGTTGAGCAGTACGCAACCGAGCGAGATGCTGGCGACTTATCGGCGGTAGAACACACGCTCAAGAATGAATGGGGCTCAGGTTACAGCACTCGAATTGACGCGATTCACGAGCTTATGAAAACGGTTCCGAATGCTGACGAAATTTTGAACGCGCGGATGGGTGACGGGCAGGCAGTTTTCAACAACCCGGATATTCTGCGTTGGTTGGATAAGCTGGTTTCTGGTCAGACGAGTTCGGCGTTGTTGTCCCGTGATGCTGGTCCAGCGGTTTTCGGTGATGACGAAAAAGCGCAGATCGAAACTTTTATGCGAACCAATCGTGCTGAGTACAACAAGAACGAAAAAATGCAGAGCAGGTATCGGCAGATTCTCGAAAATGAGGCCGGTGGAAACGATGCAGCGCCGGGTAGTACGAAAAAATCAGCGACGGGTGACGCTCCCGACAGCAGCGAGCGGGCGCAGATCGAAAAACTGATGCGGAATCGAAATTCATCGTACTGGAAAGG
>JAJRUG010000177.1 GCA_024277915.1 Gammaproteobacteria bacterium | reverse complement strand
ACTATTTTTAAAAAAACTGCTACAAAACAGCGTAAGTCACAACTTTCAGTTTTGCTGCCACACCTCTCCATTTACCATCAGAAGTATTCCTGTCCTCTCGCCCCTTCCCGCAAACACTCGTGCAACCAGTGGGTCAGTTTTGGTGAGCAATACCGGGTCAGTTTTGGTGAGTGTTAAAGAAAATAACGAATGTCAGAAATCTTTACACTTTGAAATGCACAAAAATCCAACGAATTTAAATCCTGTTAATGCTAAGTGCTTATTTTTGTACGGATATCCGTTTTCCGGCACAGTGGCATCTTGATCTAAAGAAGAAATTCCGCAGTTTTTGGTGTCAGGATTTTTTACACATTCGCATAATCCGTTTGAGCCAAAAACAGGCTACACGAATAACATGTTGAAAAATAACTGAAAGTACCGGCAGGTTTTTATTGGCACGAGATTTGTGTAGTACTATCCAAACAGAAATTGGGCATTTATCAACTCGATTCTTAGGCTAATTTGAGGGTAAACAAATGATCTTTTCGCGCGCCTTATCCGGAACGAATATAAGCAAATACCTATCCCTTTTCCTGACAATAGTGGGTTTATCCGGACTTGCACTTCCGTCCTATGCGGGGCCAATTTTATACTCACCAGATAACAGCCTTAGTCAAGTAAATGCCTTTGAACCCGTTGGCCAGTCATTCGTTGCCCAGGATGCTTTTGTCGAGGCGGGTTTATACTTCGATGCAATCAATCCGAGTTTCCCTAACGCAGACAATATTCAATATGATTTGTATGCTGGGTTAGGAATCGCTGGGGCGCTTCTTAGCAGTGCGGTGTTTTCTCTCGCAAATAATTTTTCTGGCTTCTACTGGAATGACTTCAGTTCGACAGCGCTTACCATTGGCGGTACATACAGTCTGGTAGCAACAATATTGGGCTCTGATCCTTTCTGGGGAATAGCTGGAACGACTGATCCCGTTGCACCAAGTGGTATAACCAATGGTTTGGCTACCGGCGGAAAATATGCATTAAGTGTTAACCCTGTAGCGGTTCCGGAACCCGCCACTCTGGCTATCCTTGGTCTCGGTCTAGCAGGCATCGGCTTCGGCAGAAGGAAACGACGGAACTAAATTCAGACTTGAGTTGACAATTCAAACCCCGCTTCGGCGGGGTTTCTCATGCGCGGCGAGTGCCTGCTGGTGCACCGGGAAGTAGCACAAAATGAAGCACATACTTGCTTAACCGAACCTGTTCTGCTCTTGGTCCAGGTTTCCCGACAGCAACGCTTCGATGGCCTCAACATTTTCCGCCTTGGGTCGTTGTTACAGGCAAACACGACTCCCAGCCGAGCTGCTGTTTCAGGTAGTAGGCGGTGGTTCGCTGGACGAAGGTGTCTTCGATGAAACTCATTTCCTTAAAGCTTGAGCGTGCCTTGTTGTGTGGTTATCCATTGGTAGCGGACCGGTTTTGATAATTTTCTCAACTTCTTGTCGACAACCGCCTTCTTGAGCCAGACATTAAGCTGGGCTTTATTCAGCTCCAGCACATTAACCAATTCATCCGTAGCCATTGGAGAGTCGCTGCACATAGCCTGGACCTTCAAGAGAAACAGATCATAAAACTTAATATCCTCAACTGATGGCGATATAACAGCACCTCCTTCGGTACACTCAACAGGCTGATTTGGCTGGTCAATTGTTACCAGATGCTGTGTCCGAATCTCCTCATCTGCCATGCAATCCGCTTGGGACCCAAGTTGTAATTCTGATGAATACTCGCTCCCACCTTCTTTTATACCCCCAGCCACTCGGCTGAATAAATCATCACCGGGCCCTGAATCCACCGCCCCGTTCTCAAAGAATGCCATCAAATCGATTTCCTTGATGTTTTCCGACACCCATGCTGCACCCGCCTTCACAATGGCTGAATTTCCGGCCGACTTGTCATTCGTCTGTTTTACCCAAAGTGGCGCCCATTGCTTCTTCAGGTTTTCCAGCGCGCCACTCCAGGTTCCTCCCTTCGTCCCGGACTGAACCACCAGCGCTGCATCAGAGAGACAATAGATGTACTTGTTTCGCTGCATTGCATGGCCTGCATTGAACCCCGCTTCAGGATAAAACGTGGAAATAAGAACGAGATTATGTGCCATCAAATAATTGCGATACTTCACACTTGAGCAGGCTCTCAGCAGACTATCGGCAAGCACGCCGATAACGGTTCCCTGTGCTTCAAGCGCCCCCAGCATTGATGCCTCATCAACTCCTCTCGCGCCTCCTGAAACGATCGAATAACCGTTGCCCGCAGCCAAGGCACCCAGTTCACGGCTATAGGCCAATTCTTTGTCAGTCGTATTGCGGGAACCGATCACTGCCAAGCCACCACCATTAAGCAAGGTTCTGTTGCCACATCCAAACAATATGGCAGGTGAGTCAGTTCTGAGACGCTGCTTGAGCCGCATTGGATATTCAGGGTCAGATCTTGTCATGACCCACAGGCCTGCACGAAGCCACTTCTCCATCACTAGAGCAAGGGCTGCACCGCGCTCCATAAGGTTCTTAACACGCTCCAGGGTAATCGACCTGTCCGACCAGCCATTAAGTAGTTCATCCAGACGGCCAGTCATCAACTGTTCCGGTGTCAATGACTTCTCTTTTAGCCATAATGCGAAACGCCCCCACTCCTTCGGCGTCAATGGCTTACGTGGGCCTCCCTTCATTTTGGAAAAATGAGAGGTCAGCAATAAAATCGCCTGGGTATTGGGTGAGATCGACATTTAAGCTCCGATACTTGCCGAGGCCAACGCCACCGGATAAACCGAACTGCTTCCCGCACGCCGTAGCAAGGCGGCAAGCACAGTCACCGTCCATCCGGAATCAATCACATCATCCACTAAAAGTACGGGTGTCTAGGGAATGTTCTCAGATAGTTCAAAAACGCCATCCAGATTACGGCATTGATGGAAACGGTTCTGCTGGTTCTTCTGTGGTTCGTTGTTGACAATTTTGTGAATGGCATCCACGAAGGGTAACCCCAGTCGAGTTGCCAGTCGCTGCGCAAACTCAGATACCAGCCGCGGATGGTTTATCGACGGAACACAGGTCGCCCACTGCGGGACGGGATCAGGCTGCCATCGTTGCTCGATCATCTCTGCGATAGCTTCCACCAACTCATCCCGGAAATGACCGGCATGTTTATCTTCAGTCACCAGGCCTCCCCAACCGGCATCACCCCAGCGCGACAGGATACGACCCTCCGACGCCTGAAGCTCGGGTGGCAAGTTACCCCGAAAGCCGTACACTTGAAATGCCCCTGCGGCCACCTGTTTTTTCGGCTTGAAGGACATTTCAGCGTGCTTTAGAAATTGTCCCGCCACAATCGCCAGGAATCGATCCACGTCGATGCTAACCACGGGTTCCCCCATGCAAGTTGAGCATCGACCGCATTCATTCGTTTCCGGGTCATCCAGGGCATTTCGCAGATAGGCCATCAGGCAACCCTCGCTGTCGATGTATTCCTGAACCTCTTGCCATTCGAGTTCTCTTTGCTGCGTCAAATGTTCTATTCGCTCATGATCCATTCTGAAAGAAACAGACGTACGGCGCCACTTGCTGCCATGCTTGATGACCGGGGCCGGACTCTCTACGCTCAGGATCTTCAATACCTTATCAATTTGCCCCTGCCTCAAATTGAGATGCTGCTGAAGTTGGACCACGGACAACTCATCATGGTCGGCCAGCACGCCCAGAATTGCATTCACGTCTCGCTCGTCGGGGAAAGCACTACGGCGGAAAAACTCGTGGATATCCTGGTCCTCCCTGCCTGACAGCAGCACCCCAAAGGCGTTATTGATAGCTCTCCCTGCCCGACCCACTTGCTGGTAATAGGCCACAACGGAGCCGGCCGCTTGGTAATGAATCACAAAACCGAGATCGGGCTTGTCGTAGCCCATGCCCAGCGCGGTTGTTGCCACCAGCACCTTTATCTCGTTACGTAGCAGATGGTCTTCGAGGTGTTGCCGGTACAGGTTGCTGTTTTCGAAGTCGTCATGTTCGACACTGCCATGGTAGGCGCGTGCAACAATCCCCTGTTGATTAAGCCAAACAGCCACCTGCTCGGCATCACGGATGGTCAACACGTAGACAATACCGGTACCTGGCAACTCTGGAATGTGTTGAGCCAGCCAGGCAAGCCGTGCCGCCTTGCCTGGTAAACGGAGTGTTTGCAGCGCCAGGCTGTCCCGTACCAGTGTTCCACGCTGAATTTCGATATCGCCAAGTTGCGTCTGAACATCCTGGATCACCCGATTGTTTGCGGTGGCGGTTGTACCGAGGACCGGTATATTGGGTGGCATCTGTCGCAGCACATTGATCAATCGTCGATAGTCGGGACGGAAGTCATGACCCCAATCAGAAATACAGTGGACCTCATCCACGACGAGCAGACCAATGCGATCAGCCACGGGTAACAGAACCTCCTCAACGAACGCCTCGTTGGACAGGCGTTCAGGTGAGATCAAAATAGCATCAACCTGATCGGCCAAAATACTCTGGCTGATCGCCGGCCAATTATCCTGGTTGGTTGAGTTGATGGTCACTGCATGAATGCCGAGACGGTTGGCCGCCTCAATCTGATTGCGCATCAGCGCCAGCAGGGGTGAAACAATGACTGTCGGGCCTGCGCCACAGTCACGCAGAATCCGCGTACTGATGAAGTACACTGAACTCTTTCCCCAGCCAGTGCGCTGCACTACCAGCAGTTTATGGCGGCGGTTGACCAAGGCATCAATTGCTTCCCATTGACCGACACGGAACTGGGCGTTGGGATCGTTTACCGCTGTTTGTAGCAGTGATTCTGCCTCAGTTCTGTTCATTCACCTATCCGAAATCGTATGTTTCAGCTTGCTGCGATCCTTAGACTGGCCGATATTTGTGTAATTGCAACTCGATATCCATATCCATCAAGCCGTCGGATGGCTGAGCGGAAACTGCTGAAGCCGGCCGGCGGCTCAGGAGCGCCGCGCCTTACGTTCGGAATTCAGAATCCCCAGGGCGAAAAAAAACGTCACGCTCAGCAACAGTAGAAATTCGGCGGTATCCCCGAGCAGGAATGGAAGATTCAATTTGAAGACAATGTCCAGTTTGCCCAGCAGTATGTTGGCGAACAGCAGGCTGAACAAGGTAAGTGCAATTTTAGAACTCCAGTTCATACTCTGTATCCTGTGTCGAAAGCCGAAAACTACCGGGGTGCCGATTCTCGCAGTACTGCGAATGTTACAATGCGAGAACTGACCCCACGATCCGTGACCCCACGATCCTGACCTCATGATCAGGCGGTGGCACGGTCGGGTATTGAGAAAAATTGTAATTCGCCCAGTTCTCCGTCGAGATTCACACAGGCCTTGTCGGGGCTTTGGGACAATTGCTCAACCCAGCGTTGTGCCTCGCTCAGGGAGTGATCATACAGTTGCCGGCGCAGCGCCAGTGGCAGGGCGCTCGGTTGATCCGGATCGGTGTCCAGGGCGGCGGCCAGGGAGAATTTTTTGAGTGTCTCCTGATTGTCGTGATGGGACCAGGTGCCGGTGCTCATTTCGAAGTCGTACAAGTCCAGAAACCGGTGGCCATGGTTGGCCACGAAGTGGACCGCTTCAATCACAAAGTCGGTCTCGGCATCGTCCATGACCCAGTGTAGTCCGACCCGGCACCAGCCGGGCTTCATGCCGCAATAACCGCCCTGCACGGCGTGGCGGTAGCGCTCCGATGTCGGGCGGTCGATGTCGAGCAGGCGATGGCCGTAGGGGCCGGCGCAGGAGCAGCCGGCCCGGGACTGGATGCCGAACAGATCATTGAGCAGCGCGGTGACGAATTTATGGTGCAGGTAGTGGCCGGACGAGTCCTTGATATTGAAGGAGAGGATGCCGACCCGGCGTGCCGGATCCGGGTTGCCGAGGATTTCAATGTGCTGGTTCGCAGCCCAGCTTTGCATCGCGCGGCGAGTGTATTCATGTTCCCGGGCGCTGATGCAGTCGACACCGACCGCTTCCTTGATCTCGAATACCAGGGCCGCTTTGAGGGTCTGCAGCACCCCGGGCGTGCCGGCCTTTTCGCGTTCTTCGATGTCCGCGATAAAGTCCATGTCGGCGATCCCCACGTAGTCCACCGTGCCGCCGGCGCTGACACTGGGGGGCAGTTCCCGGTGATAGATGCGCTCGTTGAAGACCAGGATGCCGCTGGCGCCCGGGCCACCGAGGAATTTATGCGCCGAAACAAAAATGGCGTCGATGGAGGGATCATCCCGCGGGCCGTCGGGTTCGGGATTCATGTCGATCTCGACATAGGGCGCACAGGCCGCGTAGTCGAAACAGGCCAGGGCCCCATGGCGGTGCAGCAGGCTGGTGATGGCGCGAACCTGGGAGCGGATGCCGGTGACGTTTGAGGCCGCGGAAAATGATCCGATGCGCAGGCGATTTTGATAGCGCGGATCGCTCAACAGGGTTTCGAGGTGCTCAAGATCGATGTTGCCGTCGCTGTCCAATTGCACGGCGACGGTCGTGGCCAGGGATCCGCGCCAGGATATTTCGTTCGAGTGGTGTTAGTAGGGTCCGATGAAGACCACCGGCTGGCGCTCTTCGAGCCGCTCGATAAAGGTCTGGCGGGCGTTCTTATCCTCCATGGCATCGAGCAGGCCATACAGTGTCTGGCGGGTGGCGGGTGGGAGCGCGACACCGACAATCTGCTGCAGTTTGTCGATCGCTCCCGTGGCGCCCGTGCCACAGGCGATGATCCGGCCGCCGGGTCCGGCATTGACGGCCAGCTTGATGCTCGTCTCGGCCTCGTGCAGCAACTGGCTCATGTTGCGCCCGGTAATGTCATCCTCCGTGTGGGTATTCGCATAGATCCGCTGCAGGCTCTGCAGATAGGATTCGACGAAGCGCAGGCAGCGGCCCGAAGCGGTGTAATCGCAATACACCATCAGCCGCTCGCCGAAGGGCGTTGCGAAACTTGAATCGACGCCGACAATCTGTTGGCGCAGATAATCGGGTTGCAGGGATGGCTTGCTCATGGGGCTGTTCCGAGTTGAATCTCAGAGCCAGTATATCGGCTTGCCGTTACCGTTGTCTTCCGGCGATGCACCGGCCCGATGTGTGTTCTCTGGTGCGCCAGGAAAGCCTGGTCATTCTAGCAATCTGAAAGGAGATTGCCATGTAATTGCTGATTAGACATGTAGCTGCGGCCTGTCGTGTGGAGGTAACAAAGCACGGGGAGCGAGGCCGGTTTGT
>JAJRUG010000176.1 GCA_024277915.1 Gammaproteobacteria bacterium | reverse complement strand
GGGGATTAAGGGGACAGTGACCCTGTCCCCTTAATCCCCCTCCGAACTGTGAACTGATACCGGGCATTGCGAAGCCAGCTCAGACATGATGCCGTACGGGGATAAATAGCCAGCCGGGTGCCGGCCAGCTCCCTTTTGCCTCATAGTCACACAGGAACCTGCAATGCCACTGCGGATTCGCGTAATCAGTGAAAATGCCAACCGTCTCGGAACTGCCGCAACCACGGAATTTGCCGGCCATGGCGGCACCATAGGGCGCAGCCTGGACAACGACTGGGCGCTCCCTGATGCCAACCGCTACATTTCGAGCAGGCATGCAATGATCGACTATCAATCGGGCGCTTATTATCTGGTTGATTTGAGTCGCAACGGCGTGTACGTCAATGACTCGGATACACCTGTCGGCCAAGGAAATCCACAAAGGCTATTTGACGGTGACCGGATGCGGATCGGTGACTTCGAAATGGTTGTGGAAATATCCGCAGAAGATGAGAATGCCACTGATGACGGCATGCAAGATTCCATTGTCAGAGCTCAACTGGTTCCTGAAGATGATTCGGTAGAACTGCAGTTAGTGGACGCCGATAAAATGATTGACGATGAGGATTTCGAGCAGCATCTGTTGGCCGGGGATGGCTCATCCTGTGTCAGCTTGATCTCACCGCTGGCTGATGATGACGGGAATGCGACTTTTGATGCAGAGCGAAAATCAGTCAATGTGCTGCTTGAAGCGGCGGGACTGAACCCGAAAGACCTGGCTGGTGCCGTTCCTTCTGAAGTGCTGCAAATTGCAGGGCAGCTTCTCCATGCCATGGTGAAAGGTGTGACCAGCCTGCTGCACGAACGATCAGAACTCAAGGAAGTATTCCGAATCTCCCAAACTATCATCAAGCCATCCCAGAATAATCCCCTGAAGTTCTCGCCCAGCGTGGAAGATGCTTTGAAATATCTTCTGGGTGACCGCAGCCAGTCTTATCTCTCCGCCGAAGAATCTGTGGATTCGGCATTCAAAGACATTCGCACACATGAACAGGCGATCGTCAAATCCATGCTCAAGACGCTGGAAGACTATATGGAGCGATTCGATCCGGATGAACTCAAGGGTCGGTTTGACCGGGGTCTTAAACGGTCTTCTATTCTCAGCAGTGCAAACAAACTGAAATACTGGGAACTTTATGAAGAGACCTACCATGTATTGACACAACATGATGAAGGCTCGGCACCGGAGCTGTTCAGCGAAGAATTCGCACGAACCTATGAACAGGAAGTGCAATCAATGAAACTGGCAGGAAAAAACTAACGCCGGGAGCAACCCTTCAACTGTTCGCTCTTTCTCTGGTTTCCTTCTCTAGCTACCGAGCCATTCTCGCTGAAAATCTACCGAGTAGCTGAAATTACCTTCCGGGTGCTCGGAAATGTCAATCTCAAAGACATGACCTGTATTGGTCAGCAAACTCCGGGTGACCGAAAAGGATGTCGTACCCGCTTCCCTTTCTAATTTGTGCGCCATGTCTGCGGACATTTGACGTGCTGTCAAATTTACCCTCACCTGGTAAATACACTCATCCAGTTTGCGTAACAGCGACCAATCTATCGGTTCACCATGATTTACCAGCATACCAGCAAGCCAATCGTAGTCAGGATCAAGATATATTTCGGTCCAGCAAAATGGACCGCCATTATTCGGAAAATGCCGAATCCCTTTCATCAGCATCCACTCGGTGCCAATATCACACTGCAATCGAGCAGCGGATATCTCATCGACAGTGATCCGCCGGGTGCTTTCCAGATGAAAATGTGTTGCTTTCGGATACTGCAGCAGCTTCGGGAAGCTTTGGTGTACCTGTGTATAGGCGCGGGTTGGGAACCGGCCAGTTACCATTGTGCCCTTACCCTGACGGCGAGTGATCATCCCGCTATCTTGAAGAACCCGAAGAGCTTCCCGAACTGTGTATCGGCTTACCCTGAAACGCTCTACCAGCTCATGCTCGCTGGGGAGTGTTTGCCCCGTATCCAGCTTTCCTGACACGATCTCTTCTATCAGCACATCCGCAAGGATGCGGTAGCGCGGCTGGCTTTCTCTCGTGAGCACGTCAAACATGGTCATTAATTCCCATTTATGGCGTTTTGAATAAGTTTATCGCAGCAAGTGCGTGCTGTCTCCCCCCTATATCGGGCTGAGACGCATGTGTTGCACTACTTTCCCGATTTTCCCGGGTTTTCCCCTTCCAAATAGCAATGATTCTCATTTACAATCTGCCCATGACACTGAATGAACTGAAACCCGGGCAATCTGCCACTATTACAGCAGTGCATGGGGATGGGCCGCTGGTTCAACGGCTAATGACCATGGGCATCATTGATGGGCATAAGATTACTGTCACTCGCAGGGCGCTTGGTGGTGATCCTCTGGAGGTTGATGTATTGGGCTACTCCTTATCGCTTAGAAAAAGCGAAGCCCTGAGTGTGGATGTGGCCATCGATCCGGGTCGGTAACGAAATGCCGACAGTTGTTCATGAAGCTTCCAGAAAACTGATCGCTGTTATTGGTAACCCTAACACCGGGAAAAGCACACTTTTTAATACCCTCACCGGGCTAAAACAAAAAACCGCCAATTATCCCGGCGTCACAGTTGAGCGACATACCGGACAAATAACCCTCGACCAGGATGAAGTCACACTGGTCGATCTACCCGGCACTTACTCGTTGGCCGCTCAATCACCAGATGAAATGATTGCTATCGATGTGCTGCTTGGGCACGTCGAAGATCTCGCCAAACCTGGTGCAATCCTGGTAGTAGTCGATGCGACAAACCTGACCAGAAACCTGTTTCTGGTGACCCAGCTTGCGGAATTGGGTTTGCCATTGGTGATTGCACTGAATATGAGTGATCTCGCTGCAGAACAGGGAATTACAATTGATACGGAGGCTCTCGGCCAGGCGCTTGGTGCAATCGTAATCCCGGTGGTCGCTACCAAAGGAAAGGGACTTGCCGCACTTCGGGTAGCATTGACTGATGCACTGAATAGCCCCAGCCCGGAACCATTGGTGGTTCTTCCTGAAGTTCACCAGACTGCAAAGCAGTTGTGGGGGGAATTGCAACAAAGGAACTATCACCTGAGTGCCTATGAAGTAGAACGGGCACTAATTGATGCCCATGGTGTGGCAGAGCGGCGTTTTGAGTACATTACCGATAACTCATTCTCCGAGCAATTCGCCGATGCGCGCGCCCGGCTGAGTACCGGAAGCTCACTGGCAGCGATTGAAGCCAGAAGTCGTTATCAACTGGTTAGTGAACTGACCAACAGGATAGAACAGCGGGAGGCTCGGAGCATATCTGTTGGTGACAGGCTGGATCGAATAACCAGCCATCCACTGGTTGGATCAATTTTATTTATCCTGGTGATGGCAGCTGTATTCCAGGCAGTTTTCTCATGGGCGACTCCTGTTATGGAGCTCATCGAACAGGGAACCGGATGGTTGAGTCTCATGCTGATGGAGCGTCTGCCACCGGGCGCATTAGCCAGCCTGGTGGTAGATGGAGCCATTGCGGGCGTCGGCAGCGTGCTCATCTTCCTCCCGCAAATCCTGATTCTGTTTGCTTTCATCATATTTCTGGAAGACTCCGGATATATGCCACGTGCAGCATTTTTAATGGATCGCTTGATGCGAGCCTGCGGGTTATCAGGCCAGTCATTTATTCCGATGTTATCGAGCTTTGCCTGCGCTGTACCCGGAATACTCGCAACCAGAGTGGTTCCGGACCGGCGCGATCGGATTGCGACAATTTTAGCTGCTCCGTTTATGACCTGTTCTGCCCGGCTCCCCATCTACGCACTATTGATTGCAGCATTTGTGCCGCCGCAGACTTATCTGAATAACAGCGTCAACCTGCAGGGATTGGTACTGCTGTGCTTGTATTTACTGGGTATTATCGGAGGTATTCTGACTGCATGGTTATTGAAAAAGACCCTGCTACGCGGCCCGACTCCGGGCTTCCTGATCGAGCTGCCTCCTTATCGGTTACCCAATATGTATTCAATGGGTATCAAGCTTCTGAAGCGCGGAAAAACATTTCTTGTCCGCGCGGGTACTGTGATCTTCAGCGTATCACTGGTGATCTGGGCATTAGCCTATTTTCCCCGCTCGGAAATCCTGGCAGCTGAGTTTGAGGCACAAAGAACGATTGCAGCTGAATCGATGCAAGCAGCCGAGCTGGGCAAACACCTCAGCAGAATCAATGCCAGAGAGGCAGCGGCAGCCCTTGAGCAAAGTTACCTGGGTCGGATGGGAAAACTGATTGCTCCTGTTTTCGAACCACTTGGATGGGACTGGAAAATATCCGCTGCTGTGATTGCCGGATTCCCGGCCAGGGAAGTCGTTATCGCAGCACTTGGTACCATCTATGCAGTAGGTGATGAGAATGGATCAACCAAAAATGCATTGATAGATCGGTTGCGCAGCGCCACACGCCCTGACGGTGGCCTGGTGTTTACCGTGCCTATGGTCCTGGGACTGCTGGTATTTTATGCCTTATGCCTGCAGTGTGTCGCCACGATCGTAATGATTCGGCGTGAAACCGAGACCTGGCGCTGGCCCATATTTGCCTGGAGCTATATGACCGGCCTTGCATATCTCAGCGCATTATTGATTTATCAAGTCGGAAGCTAGTCCAAATGAGCCCCGAAATTCAACAGGCTATAGCATTGGGAATCGTTGCCCTGGTAGTTGCCATGAGCGTCCGGCGCCGATGGAAACGCCGCAAAGACAATCGACCCGGTTGTGATGGCTGTTCAGAAAAGCCTGACCCGACTGAATCAGACAAGACTTCTGAACACACGATTCGTTTTTATCGCAAACAGGACCGATAGCATCATCGCTTTAATTATGATCGATGCTTGCCGGACTCCCAATCTGTCCCGGACAACCACTGCCGGGCAGATTCCACTGCCCCTTCTTCAAGTGTCGTTGCCATACTATCATTCCAGCGATTGAGGTATCCGAACAAGGCGACCACACCAAGTATTTCGACAATTTCTCCCTCGTCCCAGTGATCCCGCATGCGTTGCTGGAGATTTTCGTCTACGTCATTAGGAATAACTGATGCGGCTAAGGAAAAATCCAGGGCAACACGCTCCGCTTCGCTAAATGCGTCATGTGTTCGGTAACTCCAGATATTTTCCATTTGTACTGATTCTGCCCCATAGCGATCAGCGGCACGAATTGTATGTGCCTGGCAATATCTGCAACCCGCAGCATTGCTGGAGATGTAACCAATCAACCGCTTCAGTGCGCTGGTCACCCGGCCATTATTTTCCATGACGGCCATATTCAACGCGATAAAGGCCTTCGCAATTGCCGGCCTCCTCATCATCGTCAATACGCTGTTGGGGCAAAACCCCAATGTCTCATTAAAAAATTTCGCCAGTTCAGCAACTTCAGGGTCGTTATCGGGGGCAAGTGGTGGTACCAACGGCATAATCAGCTCCAGTTAAATAGACTCAATATAGCAGCTGATCAACAGAATAATTAAAGCCGGGTATAGGAGACTCCTACCACTCAATCTGCTCCACATTCTCGAATGCCAGTTCACTGCCATCTGCAAGTGTAATCACACCCGAGGTATCGGGGCTCAATTCCAGAACTTGCGCAGCAAGGTCGTATTCCACCTCTTCACCATCGACGGTAATCGTCCAGGGATTGTCCGGATCAGCGCCCACGTCGGCAGAAGCATCCAGCTGGATTGCATCTGTCCAGCCGTCGCCTGAGCCACCGTCAAAATAGTCATCCCCTTCGAATGGATTAAATGCATAGGTGTCATCACCTGCTTCGCCATAGGCCTGGTCATCTCCGTCTCCACCGTAAAGCGTATCGTCGCCTTCACCACCGTAAAGCTCGTTGTCCCCTCCGCCACCCTCTAGCGTATCGTCACCATCGCCAGCCGCCAGGGAGTTGTCTTCATCGGTGCCTACTATATGTTGATCGGCATCCTGCTCATCCTCATCATCATCCTCGTCATCGTCCTCATCGTCATCCTCATCGTCATCGTCATCCTCATCGTCATCCTCATCCTCGTCCTTGTCATCATCCTCGTCATCGTCATCATCCTCGTCATCGTCTGCACCTTCTTCATCTTCTTCATCTTCAGCAGAAACGTCTGCTGTAAACCCGGCGCCATCCACCACCGTCGACGTTGACCCGCCACTAGACTCAGTCGATGTCGCCGTCACCGACAGCTCGAAGCTCTCCGTGTCAACCGGAATCTCCGCAACCAACCCCGCTAAATCCCCAACCTCAAGACTCCAGCTGCCATCGCCATTGTCCGTACCCGCCGATAGCACAACCCCTTCTGGCAAACCACTCACCGTCAGAGTCAATGACTCAGACCCGTCTGTATCGCTCAACGCCGCATCGATATCCAGCGACATCTCATAAAACGCAATACTGCCGTCTTCTGCCAGCGCTGCCTGCGGTTCGCCGGCCTCAATACTCAGACTCGGGGCATCTGCCACACCTTCAACGCTCACGCTCAGCGTACTGCTGGTGGTCGCGGTGTCGCGACCATCTGCAGAGGTAGCAGTAACAGTCAGGTCAAAGCTGCCGGAGTAATCATCCGGCGGGGTCACCGTCAGGCCCGCAAGATCACCCGGCTCAAGACTCCACGTTCCATCACCGTTGTCCGTACCAGCAGAAAGCACTGCACCTTCCGGCACACCAGAGATCGTCAGCCCCAGGGTCTCACTTGCATCAGTGAGTGATGCATCAATATCAAGTGCAATCGCACCCTCTTCGAGTCCGCTGGCATCTTCAACATCAAGATCCGGAGTATCGGCAACACCCGCAACACTCACACTCAAGGTACTGCTGGTGGTCGCAGTGTCAGTGCCGTCCGCAGAAGTGGCCATCACGGTCAGGTCAAAACTGCCAGAGTAATCATCGGGCGGCGTCACTGTCAGGCCCGCAAGATCACCCGGCTCTAATGCCCAGCTACCATCACCATTGTCGGTACCGGCAGAAAGCGCCGCACCTTCCGGTACCCCGGAAACCGTAACGCTCAATACTTCACTTGCATCGCTGAGCGAAGCATCGATATCCAGCGCAATCGCACCCTCTTCGAGTCCGCTGGCATCTTCAACCACAAGATCCGGGGTATCAGCAACACCTTCAACACTCACACTCAAGGTACTGCTGCTGGTCGCGGTGTCAGTGCCGTCCGCAGAAGTGGCCGTCACGGTCAGGTCAAAACTGCCGGAGTAATCATCGGGTGGGGTCACCGTCAGGCCAGAAAGATCACCCGGCTCAAGACTCCAGGTACCATCACCGTTGTCAGTGCCGGCTGACAATGATGCGCCTTCAGGCACACCGGAGATCGTCAGACCCAGGGTCTCGCTTGCATCGGCGAGTGATGCATCAATGTCCAGCGCAATGGCGCCGTCTTCACTGCCGGTCGTGTCTTCAACGACAAGATCAGCTGCATCCGCCACACCCTCAACACTCACGCTCAGGGTACTGCTGGTGGTCGCAGTGTCGCTGCCATCCGCAGAGGTAGCAGTGACAGTCAGGTCAAAGCTGCCGGAGTAATCATCGGGCGGCGTCACCGTCAGGCCATCGAGATCACCCGGCTCAAGACTCCACGTACCATCACCATTGTTGGCACCGGCCGAAAGCACTGCACCTTCTGGCGCTCCGGAGATGGTCAAACCCAGGGTCTCACTTGCATCGCTGAGCGAAGCATCAATATCAAGTGCAATCGCACCCTCTTCGAGTCCGCTGGCATCTTCGACTGCAAGATCCGGGGTATCGGCAACACCTTCAACGCTCACGCTCAGGGTACTGCTGGTGGTCGCGGTGTCGCGACCATCTGCAGAGGTAGCAGTAACAGTCAGGTCAAAGCTGCCGGAGTAGTCATCGGGTGGGGTTACCGTCAGGCCATCGAGATCACCCGGCTCAAGACTCCAGGTACCATCACCATTATCGGTACCGGCTGACAATGACGCACCTTTCGGCACCCCGGAGATGGTCAGACCCAGGGTCTCGCTTGCATCGCTGAGGGATGCATCGATATCAAGTGCAATCGCACCCTCTTCGAGTCCGCTGGCATCTTCGACTGCAAGATCAG
>JAJRUG010000175.1 GCA_024277915.1 Gammaproteobacteria bacterium | reverse complement strand
AGTGATATAAAGAAATCGTTACCCCTGTCTGCTATCAAAACCAGCGGAAAGTCATAACGCAGACCGGACAAATGACGGTATGGCGCCAGCAGAGCCGAGCAAAGCCCCGGTGTCTTCAGTACAGCCAGTTCTGCCTTGCTGCGCCGCCCCGTACGGTGAAACTCAACCATTTCCTGTAGTTCAACACTCATGCTTGCTTGCACCACATCAATCTGTCGGCCAAATAGTAAATTTATCCAACTCTTTTTCCAGCCCCGCCCCGATCATTGCCGGTGTAAACAGCTGTTTGGGTCGGCGCAGGTCTTCGTAACAGGGGGCATCCGGATTCCGGTAGAGAATGCCGACCGGCATCCGCTCACTTGTGGCGGCGATCTCCCTGGCTTTTATGAGGTCAGAAGGATCATGCTCCTCCTGGTGCCGATAGACACTTGATAGTGCCGATGACAATTGAACTCCATCCTCATGGGTCAGTATTTGCATCCGGTCGGGGTCCTGCACCCAAGGCTCGAAATGATCAGGCAGAAACTCCGGGCAACGCTGCAATATACGTATGAAAGAAAAGCCGCGATGATGAAAAGCCAGCGAGATAACCTTGTACAGCAACTCGGGTATCCAGTCTGCCACCTGGGCAACAAACGAAAGATTCGACATTCCGAGCGTTGCAATCAACGGATCAAATGCCTCAAGGTCTGAACCTCGCGGTGTAGTGCTGCTGCGGGTACCTATCGGAGATGTTGGTGAAACCTGCTTTTTGGTCAGACCGTAGATATTGTTATCGTGCATCATCACGGTCATATTCATGTTGTAGCGTGTCGCGTGAAGCCAGTGAGCGGCGCCAATGCTGCAACAATCTCCGTCGCCGGTATTCACAAAAACATGCAGGTCCGGCCGGCGCATCTTGATACCCTCGGCTATCGGCAATGCGCGTCCGTGCAGGCCGTGAAACCCGTAGGTTCCCATATAATGTGGAAAACGGCTGGAACAACCTATTCCGGACACGAATACCACTTTCTCCAGCGGCAACTGTTCATCGCGCAGCAGACGCTGTACTGCTGTAAGAATGCCAAGGTCTCCACAGCCCGTACACCAGCGGGGGCCGCAACCTTCATAATCTGCAAGGGTAAGTCTCTCCTCAGAAGAGCGCGGCAGAAGATCCCTCGCACGTACAGCCATTTTCAGTACTCCTGGTGTTTGTTGTCCAACTGCCGGCGAATAACCCGCTCGACGGTGCCCGGCTTGATCGGTTGTTCGCCTACCTCACCCCAACAAACAACATCGACGAGGTACCTGGCGCGCAAAATCCAGGCCAGGCCGGAGTAGCGACAATTATCTTCATCGATCATTGCGTCCTCCATGTCATCAGCCCAGTTATTTTCCACCGCCAGCACTCTGTCGAATCGTTGCAGGATCTCCTTGATTCCCGAGGCCATCGGTTGCAGGAAACGCAGGTGTACCGAAGATACGCTGTGCCCATCGGCCCGAACCCGGGCGACCGCCTCCTGGATCGCACCCTTGGTGCTACCCCAGCCGATGACCAGCAGTTTGCCTTCATCGTCACCGAACACCGGCGGCGTCTTCAGGGTTTTCTGCAATGCTGCCAGTTTCAAACTACGATGATGAATCGCTTCTTTGTTGATCCCCAGGTCATAAGCCACGCTGCTGGTCCGGTCATGGGCGAGACCTGTCAACGTATGCATGCCATTCGGCTGACCCGGAATGAATCGGTGACTCTGACCGGTTCGGTCATCCCAGTCATAGGGCATATCCTCATCGCCAACCGGACTTTGATCAACCGGTGGGGCCAGCCATTCTTCACTGAACTGCGGCCTCGCAAAAGGTTGCTGGGCTGTTGCCAGACTTGCGTCAGACAAAAGAACAACCACTGTGTTGAACGTCTCTGCAATTTTCCTGGCAGTAATCACCGAGAAAAAGCAATCTTCGATATCGGATGCCGCCATCACCACCTTGGGTGCATCGCCATGGCTACCGAAAATGGACATCAGGAGATCTCCCTGCTCCGCTTTGGTAGGCTGCCCGGTGGATGGCCCGCCGCGCTGCACATTGATGACGACCAGGGGAATCTCGGCCATTACCGCCAGGCCGATACACTCCTGTTTCAGAGAGTAACCGGGGCCCGATGTGATCGTGACCGCACACTTGCCGGCATAGGAAGACCCGATAGCAAATGCACAGGCGGCAATTTCATCCTCAGCCTGGTGTACTACCCCGCCAACCTTCTCGAATACATCGCTGAGATAATGTGAAACAGAGGTTGCCGGGGTAATCGGATACATGGCGCAAACCTCCATGCCCGACGCCATGATCCCCAGCCCCAGCGCCATGTTGCCATTTACCACAATATTGGCTTCCTTGGCGGGCGTTGCGGGAATCTTGTATTTGAAATCAAGGTTTTTCTCGGCCCATGCCCAACCCGCTTCCAGCAACCGGCGGTTCGCAGTCACCACCAGTTCGCCTTTTTTACCAAAGATAAACTGGATCTGCTCACGGGCAAGCTGGATATCCAGACTGTAAAGACTGCAAAGCAACCCGAGGACAAACATGTTTTTCCCGCGCCGGGGATCAGATACCAGCTTCAGGCACTCGACCTCCATTGGAATCTCATAAACACAGAAGCCCTGGGCGACCAAATCTTCGTATACGCGGTTATAGGAGTCAGCGATAGCGGTATCGATACTCGTCCGCCATTTGTCTTCCAGCAGGATAATGCTGCCGGGCTTGAGTTCATTAGCACGCAGCCTGCCCAACAAAACCTGCTCATTGAACGCCACGACCAGGTCTGCCTGATCACCGCCATTTGCGACCGGATAACCCGCTACCCGAATACGATTACCGCTGGCTCCTTCGATGCTCCGCGCCGGCGGCTGGATCTCTGCCGGGATGATCTCGACAGTCCAGATACCCTTGCCCATCCTTGCCGAGATCGAAGCAAAAGACTGGCCACACTTCTGCGCACCCTCGCCCGAATCACTGAGGATCTCGACAACATGCTCGTCGATTGCCATTGCCGGCTTGCTCACCGGGGTGCGCTGGACTGATTGTTTTCTGGCCGGCATTGCTGTCCTCCTATCCCAGCCGAACCCGGGTGAAGGTTCGCTCTTCGAGATCGATGCCGAACAACTTGCCTTCGCTGCCGATATGCGGCGCCTGATAAACTGTTTCTGAATCGCGGATGCCGAGGTAGGCTTTCATACTACTCGCAGCCTGGCGGCCGGTACCCATCGCCAGAATGACGGTAGCCGCGCCCGTTACAATATCCCCGCCGGCATAAACACCGGCGATGGAGGTCGCGAAATGTTCATCTGTCTTGATATAGCCCCACTGGTTCAATTCAATTTTCGAGGTCTGGCCGATAATCGGATTTGCATTGGTACCAATCGCATAAACTACCGTGTCGATCGCAAACTCAAAGTCGCTGCCTTCGATCGGGATCGGGCGCCGCCGGCCTGAATCATCCGGCTCGCCAAGTTCCATGCGCTGGCAGCGCATCGCCCGCACGTTATTCTCGCCATCATCGAAAATTTCGACAGGCAGTGTCAGCCACTCAAACTGAATGCCCTCCTCCTCGGCATGCTCAATTTCTTCTTCACGAGCCGGGCTCTCATCACGAGTGCGGCGGTAGATGCAATAAACCTGCTCTGCTCCGGCTCGCAATGAAACCCGCAACGCATCCATTGCCGTGTTCCCGGAGCCAACAACTGCAACCCGCTTACCCAGCCCCAGCGGCGTATCGTATTTCGGGAATTCAGTAGCACCCATCAGGTTGCAACGTGTCAGCAGTTCATTGGCCGACAACACGCCATTCAGGGACTCTCCCGGAACCCCCATGAAAGTCGGGTAACCTGCACCGGTGCCAATAAACACTGCATCAAAACCATGTTCCTCGATCATTTGTTCAATAGTGAACAATCGTCCCGCGAGTACATTGCACTTGATCTTTACACCGAGGCGGGTAAGGTTTTCCAGCTCGGCATCGAGCACGTCATTAGGCAACCGAAATTCGGGAATACCATATCTCAACACACCTCCAGGTTTGTGCAGTGCTTCAAAAATAGTGACATCACAACCCGCCTTGGCCATATCCGCTGCACAGGCCATGCCGGCCGGGCCGGAACCGATAACACCGACCTTGAAACCATTTTGTTCGATGTACGGTGTGTTGTCCCAGTTCTCGGCGATTGCCATATCGCCGACCCAGCGTTCGAGCCGGCCTATGGCCACCGGCTTGAGCGTATCGCCGACCGGGCAGACGCCTTCGCATTGATCCTCCTGTGGACATACCCGGCCACAGATCGCAGGTAACAGCGTGGAATCCGTCAGAATATTATAGGCACCCCGATAATCCTTCGCAGCAATACGGGTAATAAACCCCGGGATATCAATATTGACAGGACAGGCCGGAACACAATCGGGACTTGGGCAAACGAGACAACGCTCACTCTCGTTCAGGGCATCCATTTCCCGATAGCCCAGCGTCACCTCTTCGAAATTCCTGACCCGCACCGCAGGATCCTGCGTCGGAATAGACGTCCGTTCCTGGGGAATACTGCGAATCGTTTTTTTGGCCATTTACGTTGCTCCGGCTGTGACCTTCCAGGCATCCATCGCCTGCGATTCCTGTTTCCTGAACCGGCCCAGGCGACTCATCAGGTCATCGAAATCAACCTTATGACCGTCAAACTCCGGACCATCAACGCAAGCGAATTTTGTTTCATCGCCAACGATGACGCGACAGCCACCACACATACCGGTGCCATCAACTACGATGGGGTTCATGCTGACCACCATCTCGACATTAAAAGGACGGGTCGTCTCGGCGCAGGCTTTCATCATGATGGGTGGACCAATCGCTACCACCCGGTCGACATCGGCGTGCTTCTCCAGAGCCGCCTCGACACCTAGTGTTACACGACCCTTGATGCCAACCGAGCCATCATCCGTACAGATGATCAGTTCATCACAGTACTGGTTGAACCGATCTTCCCAGAAAATCAGATCCTTGTTTCTGAAACCAACCACACCGATAACATAGGCACCGCTCTCCTTGAAAGCACGCAGCTGTGGAAAGATCGGAGCAACTCCAAGCCCGCCACCAACGCAGACAACCTTTTTGGTACCAAGATGACTGGGAAAGCCCATCGGGCCGGCAACACTATAGAGGCGTGATCCAGGCTGACAGCGTTGTTGCATTTCCAGAGTCGATTTTCCAACCGCCTGGATGACCAGTGTGATCGTTCCTGCTTTACGATCAAAGTCCGCTATGGTCAACGGGATGCGCTCCCCATGGGTGTGCAAAATTACTATAACGAATTGCCCGGGTTGTGCTGCCTGCGCCAGCATCGGTGCAGACACTTCCAGCAAAAAAGTTACGTCTGAGAAGTTTTCCCGGGTCACGATCTCAAAGCCGGTACCTGGTGGTAAATCCAGGGAGTCACTGCACGTAGTTTGATTCGCCTGATGCTCGCGGGTCTGCTGGATCTTCCGGCGAAATTCGTCGACCACATCCTGACGAGCGGCTCTTGCGGTTTCCAGATCGCGCGTTTTCAGGGAGCGGCGCAGGTCACACCCCAGCGTATCGCGGAGCGAACGCGGTACCGCAACCTTGACCCACCAGGTTTCGTCACGCTTGAAAAGGTATTTCGTGTCGCTCATCAGATCTGCACCTGCCGTGACCCGGCACCCGACCAGCTGGATCGTCAACATGTACCTTCAATAATACTTATTGAATACCCGCACATTTTCTATACTGGCCAGCCGTACCTTTCACGAATAAAAAAGCTGTACCTTCTAATGTACGGTATCGGGATAACAAATTACGTTAATATACCTGTACCTTTGGTACCGTGAACCCAATCGACCCCATTGAAAATAAGTATTAACCGAGGTGACACTGTCAGATCTCCGCTTTCCTCCATGACCGGAGAATGTTAGCTTTGGAATAACGCCAGCAGCGAAAATACATTTACTCCGGGAGGATATTTATGTCTGTTTCACCCGTAGAACGAGAACTGGTCACCATTGGTGCAGCCATCGCATCCGGTTGCAAAACATGCATCCGTGAAAATATCACTGTAGCCCGTTCACTCCATGTGACCGAGCGGGAAATCAGTAATATCATCGCACTTGCCATCAGCATACGCCGTGATGCCACTGACAACATTGAGCAATTTGCGGTAACGGGTCTTGATAAAACATCCAGCCCGGAACATGCTGCAGGCAAGCCCGATCAAAAACGCAGGGAAACGCTCGTATCTGTCGGCGCGGCGTTTGCAGTGAATTGTGTATACCTTCTGAAAAGCTATCTGGCATCAGCCAGAGCGCTGGGTATTCCCGACGATGATATCCGTGAGGTCACCGGGTTATCCGAATTCATGAAATCCCTGGCCGCCTCCCAGGTGGAACGCCTTATGTGCCCCACTGAATATGAGGACAATACCGACATGCTGGCCAATCTCAACACACCTTTCGGTCCCGATCACTGCGCGTGGGCACATCTGTGCAAACCCGCAGCGATGAGAACTTCCGATTCATCTGCCTGATCACAGAGTTCGGTGTACGGTGCTCGAAGAGTTCCTGAACTTCTGCTTCCCCTGAAAACAGCCAATGACGGAAAGATCGCTTCCTGCCAGCAATGTATCCGTTTTCATGCTGTGCATTGTTCTGTCTGGTGTCTTTTTTTCTATTGATCTGATAATCCCCCTCGGCGTTGCTGCCGGGGTACCCTATATCGCAGTCGTTTTGGCAGCATTAAGACTACCAGGCACCCGGTACATTCTTCTGTTTGCAATAACATCGTCGATACTGACGGCAATCGGCTATTTTTTATCGCCTACTCTCGGTGAAACCTGGCAGGTTATTTTCAACCGTTGCCTGGCCCTTTTTGCTATTTGGGTAACCGCCTTATTAGTAATCCAGTTCAAAATATCAGTTAAAGAAAGGGAAATGGCTGAGGAAAAGGCCCGGAACTTGCACACCAATCTGGCATCTTTTTCAAAGATGAGCATTATGGGCGAAATGGCGACAGGAGTTGCCCATGAAGTAAACCAACCCCTTACCGCGATCACTACCTATTCAGATGTTTGCCGGCGACTCATTCGACAAGATCCGCCTGATACAGAAAATCTGGAAAAATGCTTTGAAAAGATATCAGAGCAGGCTGCCCGAGCAGCACAGGTTATTCAGAGTATCCGGGATTTTGCCAAAAAAGGCGAGGTGAGGCGCACTGCCACCAACATCAACGACCTGATTCTGGAAGTCATACAGCTGATTGAAATTGACACTAGAGAGCACCGCTTTCGAATTGAAGTCGATCTGGAAAATGATCTGCCATTATCAACAGTCAATGCGATCCAGATACAACAGGTCATTATTAACCTGATTCTGAACGGCCTGGACTCAATGGAAGAGCATTGCAGCGATGACGAGTATCTTATGATTAAAACAAAGCGCTGCAATGACGGTTATATTGAGCTGATAATCACAGATCAGGGCAAAGGCATTTCCGCAGAGCTGGGTAACCAGCTATTCGAACCCCTTGTTACGACCAAAGATAGCGGCATGGGCATGGGCTTATCAATATGCCGATCCATCATCAACTCCCACGGGGGAAAGCTGGGATACAAACACAATACCGATAAGGGAGTCAGCTTTTATTGCCGTTTGCCCACCTGTCTGTAAAGGTTCGGTTTCCCAGCCCCGCAGGAATTACTAAGCGACTTCCGCTTCCTCGACATCACGCATGCTGAGGCGTACCCGACCCTGCCGGTCAACTTCCAGCACCTTGACGCGCACGATATCACCTTCGCTGAGCTTGTCACTGACACGCTCGACGCGTTCTTCGGATATCTGCGAGATATGCACCAGGCCATCTTTGCCCGGCAGAATGGTGACGAATGCACCAAAGTCCATCAAGCGGGCGACCCGCCCTTCATAGATGGTACCCACTTCAACTTCGGCGGTGATCAACTCGATGCGACGCTGCGCTTCCCGTCCTGATGCTCCGTCCACTGAAGCAACGCGAATAGTGCCATCGTTTTCGATATCGACAGTGGCACCGGTTTCTTCGGTAATCGCACGAATAGTTGCGCCACCCTTGCCGATCACATCGCGAATCTTCTCCGGATCGATTTTCAGCGTGATGATGGTGGGCGCCCATTCAGACATTTCCTGCTTGGGCTTGTCGAGCACCTTGCCCATCTCACCGAGGATATGCAGACGTGCAGCCTGGGCCTGAGTCAACGCATCCGCCATGATTTCCTTGTTGATGCCATCAATCTTGATATCCATCTGCAAAGCGGTAATACCATCAGCAGTACCAGCCACCTTGAAATCCATATCGCCAAGGTGATCCTCATCGCCCAGAATGTCGGTTAATACCTGGTAACGATCACCATCCTTGACCAGCCCCATCGCAACACCGGCTACCGGTGCTTTTAGAGGTACACCGGCATCCATCAACGCCAGACTCGTACCGCAAACACTGGCCATCGAACTTGAACCATTGGACTCGGTGATCTCTGAAACCACACGCAAAACGTAAGGGAATGATTCCATATCCGGTAATACCGCCTCGATACCCCGTCGGGCCAACTTGCCATGGCCTATTTCCCGTCGCTTCGGACCACTCATGAAACCGGTTTCACCGACGCAATAGGGAGGGAAGTTATAGTGAAGCATGAAGCGGTCACGGTATTCCCCGGTCAGTGCATCGATAATCTGCGAATCGCGATCAGTACCCAGGGTAGCGACAACAATTGCCTGTGTTTCGCCCCGGGTGAACAAAGCAGAGCCGTGGGTTCTCGGCAATACACCGGTACGCACCTCAATCGGCCGAACGGTAGTGGTGTCACGTCCGTCAATACGACGTTCACCGTCGAGAATCCTGTTACGTACGATACTGCTTTCAAGACGTCCGAGCTCTGTTTTTACCTCATCATCAGACCACTGGGTATCATCACCCCCGGTCAGGGATTCCACTACCGCAGTCTTGATTTCACCCAGTTTGGCGTAACGCTCCTGCTTCTCACTGATCTGGTATGCCTCGTTGAATCCGGCCTTCGCACCTGCTTCAACCTGGGCGGTCAGCTCCGGCTTCTCGGCGGGCGCCTGCCAGTCCCATGCAGGTTTGCCTGCCTCTGCAGCCAATTCCTTAATGGCTTGGATCACTACCTGCATCTGCTCATGACCGTAGAGAACTGCATCCAGCATGATCTGCTCAGAGAGACAATCCGCCTCGGACTCAACCATCAATACGGCGTTTTCAGTACCGGCAACGACCAGGTTCAGGCTGGATTCCGCCAGCTGGCTGACGGCAGGATTAAGCACATACTTGCCATCAATACAAGCAACCCGTGCTCCGGCGATCGGGCCTTTAAATGGAACTCCTGACAAGCACAGTGCAGCTGATGCACCGATAATTGCAGGAATGTCCGGATCTACTTCGGCATTGACCGAAATAACCGTTGCCACAACCTGGACTTCGTTTTTGAACCCTTTGGGGAATAACGGACGGATCGGACGATCAATCAGCCGGCAGGTCAGTGTTTCTTTCTCACTGGGACGGCCCTCCCGCTTGAAAAAACCACCCGGAATCTTGCCGGCAGCGTAGGTCTTTTCCTGATAGTTGACGGTCAGCGGAAAGAAGTCCCGGCCCGGGTCGGCGGTCTGTTTGCAGACAGCCGTCACCAGCACCACTGTGTCATCGATTGTCACCAGCACCGAACCGTCTGCCTGACGGGCTATTTCGCTGGTTTCCAGAGTGACTTCATGGTCACCGTACTGAAATATTTTCTTTATCTGTTGCACTTTAAAATCCTATGGGTAAACCCTGTAAATAACGCATGCCGACGAAGCTGCAAGCTGTGCTGCAACACTTCGCCGGATACGTGATGTATGAAAAAAAATGAGCTTCGTCTAGCGACGAAGGCCGAGCCGCGATATCAGGCTCTTGTAACGATCATTATCTTTTTGCTTGAGATAATCGAGCAGCTTGCGCCTTTTGTTGACCATCTTCAAAAGCCCCTGCCTTGAGTGATGGTCCTTCTTGTGAGTACCGAAATGTTCGGTCAATTCTGAAATGCGTGCCGACAGCAACGCAACCTGTACTTCCGGTGAACCTGTATCTGTCTCACCGGTCTTGTATTCTCCAACTATGCTGGACTTCTGACTGCCAGAAAGCGACATACCCTTAATCTCCTGATCTCTCTACTATTTTCCGCTTCAATATTTTGCGCGGTATTGTAACCCTTGATTCAACTCAGATACACCCTAATCCAGCCCTAAACTGGTCCAGAGTCTATTATTGGAGCGGAACCACCACTATTTCTGTCCACAAACAGCCTGCGAGGCGCCACACGGCCATCGGCCAGAACCTCTCCGATACCCAAAAAACGCTCACTTTGCCCGTACAGACGCACCAACCCTGGCTCTGGCGCCTGGCTACTGCTGACAGCGTTCCCTTGCAACAGGGAGCAGGATTCGCTGGATCCAAGGCTCACTGCCGGCCAGTTGCTGATTGCCCTGTCCACAGGCAACAGGTACTCATCCAGAGCACCCTCCCCCTGCTCAGCTGCCTGCTCGAGTGTTTCCATACTAACCATCGCCGCTTCGCTAAAAGGTGACACCGCCAGCCGACGCAACTGTGCAACATGGCCGATGGTGCCGGAAGCGGCAGCTATATCCTCTACCAGAGTCCGGATATACGTCCCTTTACTGCAATGAACCATCATCACCGGTCGTTGCGGATCGTATCGCTCAATTTCCAGGCTGTGAATAGTGAGTTTTCTGGGCTCCCGGACAACCTCTTTCCCTTCTCGCGCCAGCTCATACAAGCGCTTGCCACTTTGTTTCAGTGCTGAATACATCGGTGGAATCTGAAGAATCTCACCTTGAAACTGCTTCAGAGCCGCTTCCAGGACTTCTCTTGGAACCTCCGTGATCCGGGATTCCTCGATCACCTGGCCCTCAGCATCTGCGGTGTCTGTTTTGATTCCAAAACGGGCAGTGGTTTGATATTGCTTGTCGGCCTCAAGCAGATACGCCGATATCTTCGTCGCATGCCCCATACAGATCGGCAACATGCCGGTAGCCAGCGGATCAAGGCTCCCGGTGTGACCCGCCTTTCGCGCCCTGAACAGTCGCTTGACCCGCTGCAGTGCTGCATTCGATGTAAGCCCCTGCGGCTTGTCCAGCAATACCAGTCCATTCACAATTCGACGGTCAGTCATCCTGTCGATTATCCTTACCAACGGCCTTTTCAATCAACCGCTCAAGCGCCATGCCTTTATCTGTATCTTCGAACTTGAATCGCAGTTCAGGAACCCGACGTATGGTGAGCTCTTTCGCCAGACCAGCCCGCAAAAAACCGGTAGCGGCACTCAATGCATTTTCAGTTTCCTGCTCGGACTGATCCTTGTCCAGAATACTGTAATAGACCCAGGCGACACTGATATCCCTGGAAACCTTTACTGCGGAAATTACCAGCAGCCGCAACCGCGGGTCGTTGATACGGGTGCGAAACATGTCACTGAGGATACGTTGAATCTGTTCCTCAATGCGTCGGCTGCGTGTGAAATCGCGAGACATGGCAAGCCCTGCGGTAAGCTGTGAATCAAAGAGTCCGTTTCACTTCGGTACGTTGATAGCACTCGATCTGATCGTTGGGACGAACGTCAGTGTAGTTCTTGACACCAATGCCGCACTCGGTACCGGATTTTACTTCGTTCACATCGTCTTTAAATCGACGCAATGACTCCAACTCACCTTCGAAGATCACAACATTATCCCTGAGGACACGAATCGGGTTACTGCGCTTGACGAAGCCTTCGGTCACCAGGCAACCAGCGATATCACCCAGCTTGGGTGATGAAAAGACTTCGCGCACTTCGGCAAGCCCGACAATCTCTTCCCTGATTTCAGGTGCGAGAAGACCGGAAGCGGCAGCCTTAATCTCATCAATAGCTTCGTAGATAATGCTGTAGTAGCGAATATCAACTCCGGTATCCTTGACCGCAGATCTGGCTGTTCCATCTGCGCGAACATTGAAGCCGATAATGATCGCGCCAGATGTTGCTGCCAGATTGACATCGGACTCGGTAATACCGCCAACGCCGCTGCTCACTACCTTTACCTGCACTTCATCGGTTGATAAGCCTGTTAATGCATCACGCAGGGCTTCCACACTACCGTGCACATCAGCTTTAACCAGTAACTGAACATTCTTTGTCTCGGCACTCTTGACCTGGCTGAAGAAATCCTCAAGTTTGGCGGCCTGCTGGTTGGCAAGCTTGACCTCCCTGGTTCGGGTATGGCGGAAGTCAGCCAGCTCCCGTGCTTTGCGCTCATCCTCGAGTACCAGCACATCGTCTCCGGCATTGGGTATTCCGGACAGCCCCAATACGGCAACCGGAGTTGAGGGGCCGGCAACTTTTACCGTTTGACCCAACTCATCAACCATCTTGCGTACTCGCCCGGTAACCTCACCCGCCAGCACGGTATCACCCTGCTTCATCTGTCCTCGCGTCACCAATACGGTGACTACTGAACCGCGGCCTTTCTCCAGGCTTGATTCAATGACCACTCCTGCGGCAGGCCCCTCGGCAACTGCCTTGAGTTCCAGCATTTCAGCCTGCAGCACGATTGTGTCCAGAAGATCATCGATACCCTCACCCGTGATCGCAGAAACGTTGACGAATGGCTGCTCACCGCCCCATTCCTCCGGCACGACTTCATGAGCGCTCAAATCATTCCGCACCCGGTCCGGGTCGGCATCTTCCTTGTCAATTTTATTCACCGCAACGATCAATGGCACGCCGGCTGCCCGGGCATGAAGAATGGCTTCTTCAGTCTGGGGTTTCACGCCATCATCAGCTGCTACAACCAGAATGACAATATCCGTTGTCCGTGCACCGCGTGCCCGCATTGCGGTGAACGCTGCGTGACCCGGGGTATCGAGAAAAGTGATTTTTCCCTTTTTTGTTTCCACCTGGTAGGCGCCAATATGCTGGGTAATGCCGCCGGCTTCGCCGTCTACAACCCTGGTCTGACGAATGTAATCCAGCAGCGAGGTTTTACCATGATCGACATGCCCCATGATCGTTACCACGGGTGATCGCGCGACCTCTTCGCCTGCCGCCGGAGTGGCCGCTGCGATGATCTCATTTTCCAGATCACTGGCACTGATCAGCCTGGCCGTATGACCCATTTCCTCAACAACAAGTGTGGCGGTATCCTGATCCAGCACCTGATTGATCGTCGCCATCACACCCATATTCATCATGACCTTGATCACTTCGTTGCCCTTGACTGCCATTTTCTGCGCCAGTTCGGACAGTGGAATTGACTCGGGAATCTCAACGTCTTTTATGACCGGTACAGTGGGCAGTTCAAACCCGTGCTCACCGCCCCCAGCCACTGAAACAGGCCGCCTGCGCACCCGTTTCTTGCGACGCCGGTTTACATCACCGGCAACATGGAGTTCTTTGCGACCGTAACGGGTCGCCTTGTCGCGCCCCCCTTTCTGGCGGGCTTTTTGCTGATTGTCTTTCTCCTTGGCGGCTTTCTCCTCGGCTTCAGCACGAGCAATTGCCTCTTTCTGGATGCGAGCTTCCTCTTCGGCGAGCTTCTTTGCCGCATCTTCCTCGATCTGTTTTTGAGCTGCCGCTTCCTGGTGCTCTTTTTCCTGCTGACTTTTTGCTAGTCGATCTTTCTCAAGGCGCTCTGCTTCAAGTAGCACATCTTCAGCGGCTTTCTTGCGCTGATCAATTTCCTGCTGCTGTGCCAGCGCTTCCTGCTCCAGAGATTCGCGCTTGATATAGGTTCTTTTACGCCGGATCTCTACGTTGACCGTTCTGGTTCGACCCTGGCTTCCTGCCAGCTTCAGCTCGGTTGAAGTACGGCGCTGCAGTGTAATTTTCCTGGGGGCAACTTCCAGCGAACCTTCCTGCCTGCCATGACTGCGCCGCAGAAAAGTTAACAGCTCCATTTTTGCATCGTCGCTGATCACATCTTCCGCGCCGGCCACGCTAATGCCTGCCGCATCAAGCTGTGCAAGCAAGCGGTCGACAGGTACTTTCAGCACCTCAGCAAATTGTGTGACGGTCACCTCAGGCATATATCTGCTCCAGTCAAAGCCGATCAAACGATCAGGCCGACGCTTCTTCCTCTTCGAACCAGTGTGCGCGTGCCGCCATAATCAATTTGGCAGCCTGTTCCGCATCCAGTTCTTCGATATCTTCAAGATCATCAATCGCTTGTTCAGCCAGATCTTCCCTCGTCACAACACCCTTGCTGGCCAGAACATACGCCAGTTCCCGATCCATACCTTCCAGGCTCAACAGATCTTCAGCGGGCTCTGTTTCATCTATTTTCTCTTCGCTGACAATCGCCTGCGTCAGCAGTACATCGCGAGCCCGGTTACGTAATTCCTCAACGATACCTTCATCAAATTCCTCGATAGCGACGAGTTCGGAAACAGGCACATAAGCAATTTCTTCAATGCTGGAAAAACCCTCCTGCACAAGAATCAACGCAACATCTTCATCGACATCGAGCTGTTTCTGGAATGCGACAAGCAGTTCCTTGCCTTCCTCTTCACTCTTTTCCTCAGCATCTGCCTCGGTCATTACGTTGAGTTCCCAGCCGGTCAGCTCGCTCGCCAGCCGAATGTTTTGCCCACCACGCCCGATCGCCTGTGAAAGTTTTTCCTCTTCCACAGCTACATTCATGCTGTTATTTTCCTCATCGACAACAATCGAGGTAACCTCAGCAGGCGACATCGCATTGATAACAAACTGTGCCGGGTTTTCATCCCACAGGATGATATCGATACGCTCTCCGGCCAACTCATTGGAAACCGCCTGTACTCGCGAACCTCGCATGCCCACACAGGCACCGACAGGATCAATGCGGGCATCATTGCTCTTGACCGCGATTTTGGCCCGCAGACCCGGATCACGTGCAGCACCAAGAATATCGATCAGTCCCTGGCCTACCTCCGGTACTTCGATTTTGAACAGATCAAGCAAAAAACCGGGCGCGGTACGCGTCATGAAAAGCTGCGGCCCCCTTGGCTCTGAGCGTACTTCCCGTAACAAACCCTTGATACGATCCTGCTGCCTGACCGGCTCCCTGAGTATCATGTCCTCGCGAGGGATAAAGCCTTCCGCGTTCGCCCCCAGGTCAACATACACACCATTGCGATCGACGCGCTTGACGATACCGCTGAGCAGTTCCCCTACCCGCTCCTGGTATTCCTCGACAGTTTTTGCCCGCTCGGCTTCCCGTACTTTCTGCACGATCACCTGCTTGGCTGTCTGCGCGGCAATCCGCCCGAATTCTACCGATTCGATGGGCTCTTCAACATATTCTCCTGGCTGAGCATCAGGATTGATATCAACAGCATCAATCATGCGCAATTCACACTCGGGAGTTTCAAGCTCGGTCGAATCATCAGCAAACACCTTCCACTGCCGAAATGATTCGTACTCACCTGTAGTACGGTCTATGGACACGCGTACATCGATGTCCTCTCCATGACGCCGCCGAGTGGCCGATGCCAGTGCTGCTTCGATCGCTTCGAAGATAATTTCCTGGTCGACGCCTTTCTCATTCGACACCGCTTCAGCGACCATCAATATCTCTTTGCTCATGCTTTCGCCTCGTACGTGACGGCCCGGTTCTCCAACCAGGTCACCCTAAACACCTGGCACCAAACGGGCCACATCAATCTCTTCCATCGGAACCGTCAGGTTTCCGCCTTCTGTTTCCACTACTATCGTGCCACCGTCGCAACCCAGCAGTTTCCCGCTCAATCGCCGCCGACCCTCAACCAGACGTCGCAACTTGAGTCTGATCACACAACCGGTAAACCGGTCGAAATGTTCTGTCTTCACCAGCTTTCTATCCAGTCCCGGTGAAGACACTTCCAGACTGTAATCGTCAGGAACAGGATTCTCGACATCGAGCAGCGCACTGACCTGCCGACTCACCTGCTCACAATCTTCAAGCGAAACTCCCGTCTCCTTATCAAGGAAGAGCCGCAATAAACCCGGGCCGCTACCCAGTCGACACTCAAAATCGTAAAGCTCAAACCCCATTGCCTCAACAACCGGTTCAATCAATTCGATCAATTCCTCTCGCGTCGCACTCACACCTGTCCAACAAACAAAAAATGGGCCAATGGCCCACCAAAAACGTCTCACCTGTCGCCGGATCTGGTACACCGGCCGGAGCCTTAAAATCAAAAAAGCCCCTTACGGAGCCATTTTATACCTAAAAAACTGGTAGCGGGGGTAGGATTTGAACCTACGACCTTCGGGTTATGAGCCCGACGAGCTGCCAGACTGCTCCACCCCGCATCCGCAGCTGGGCATAGTAACGGCTTCGCTGGACCTTGGCAACCGAAAACAGGGTCAGAGGGAGAGACTTGTGGGAGAGGCTTCCAGCCCCGAAACATAATTATTCGAGGCTGGAAGCCTCTCCCACCGGGGCAGGAAATACAGATCAGCCGGAAAGAGCCCTGGCGCACATTTCAAACAAGCCGCCGGGGAACAGACCCAGGGCGAGTATAGCCAGCGCGTTGACGCTGAGAACAGTACGCATCAGCCAGCCTCCGCTTAACGGGGTGCCAGTGGCATCGGAATCATCGAAGTACATCAGGCGAATGACCCGCAGGTAGTAAAAGGCACCGATCACAGAGAACAAAACGGCGGTAACTGCTGCCCAGACCTGACCGCTGTTGACCAAAGCGGTGAGTACCCACCATTTGGCATAGAAACCGGCTAAAGGCGGAACTCCGATCATGCTGACCATGACCAGCAACATCATCGCCGCAAACCAGGGGCTGCGTTTGCCCAGTCCCTTCAGGTCATCCAGGCGATCCGCCTCTTTGCCATTCCGGCTCATCAGAATGACAATGCCAAATGCAGCTGCTGCGGTGAGTACATAAACAATCGTATAAAACAACGCAGCTTCGACCCCGGCGCTGCTGCCGGCCACAAAGCCCAGTAGTATGAAACCCACATGCCCGATCGTTGAGTAGGCGAGCATTCTTTTGATATTGGTCTGTGCAATCGCGACGATATTGCCTATCGCCAGAGACAATATTGCCATAACCAGCAACAGGGGTTCCCATGTTGCTGCCATCGAACCCAGTGCTTCGACGAGGATCCGGAACGCCAATGCGATTGATGCCAGTTTTGGTGCAGTGCCGATAAACAGTGTCACACTGGTGGGCGCACCATGGTAGACATCAGGTAGCCACATGTGGAAAGGCACTGCACCGAATTTGAAAGCGATCCCGACCAGCACAAAAGCCAGACCAATCAGCAGACTGACTTCATTCACACCGCCCCGGGCAACAGCCAGACTGATCTCCCCTATCTGGAGACTGCCGGTAATACCATAGATAAACGATATGCCGTACAACAGGGTGCCGGATGCGATTGCACCCAATATGAAATATTTCATGGCGGCTTCACCGGCAACCGGTGACTTGCGATCAAAGGCAACCATCGCGTACAACGCCAGCGACATCATCTCCAGCCCGAGATACATCGTCAGCATGCTGTAGGCGGAGGTCATCACCATAATACCCAGCAACGCAAACAGCCCGAGCACATAGTATTCGCCCTTCAGGATGTTCCGATCCCTGAGGTAATCGCGGGAATACAGAAAGGATACAAATACGGCCACAATAGCGAACAGCTTGAGCAGTTGAGACAGTCTGTCTGCAACAAAGCTGCCGCTGAAGGTCAGCACCTGTCCCGGCTCGGCAATACTCCATGAAACCCAGGCGGTACCGATCAGGATCAGCAGAGCGAGAGAAAATGTAAGATCCCTGTTTCGGTCGGAAACAAAAAGATCGGCGATCAAGATAACGCAGATACCACAGGCAAGAAAAATCTCTGCCATTGCTGGTCCGAAGTCTGGTGCCATAAACTCCATGATGACTGGTTCCACTTCCCTGGTTAAGTTGAGGTAAATCGCATGGCTACAGTTTCGACTGGGTGATGTGATTCACCAGGTTCTCTACCGAAACCGCTAAGACATCAACCAGCGGTGCCGGCCACAGCCCCAATGTCAATACAAATACCGCGAGAACAGCCAGAACAAAAAACTCCTTACCATTCACATCCGTCAACTGGGCTACCTGGTCATTGGCAACCGGCCCGAAAATCACTCTCTTGACCATCCAGAGTGTATAGGCGGCTCCAAGAATCAGGGTAGTCGCTGCCAAAAATGCATACCAGAAATTAGCCCTGAAACTCGCCATGATGACGAGAAACTCGCCGACGAAACCGGAGGTGCCGGGCAAGCCGGCATTGGCCAATGCGAAAAACACAATCAAAGCGGCAAACTTCGGCATGCTGTTAATCACTCCGCCATAGTCTGAAATTTGCCTCGAATGCATACGGTCGTACAGAACCCCGATACAGAAAAACAGTGCGCCGGAAATCAGGCCGTGCGAAATCATCTGCACCATAGCACCGGTCACACCCATGACAGCGCCCTGCCCGGTCCCGGTTTGATCCAGAATCTTCCAGACAATAAATAACCCGAGTATCACGAAACCCATATGTGCTATCGATGAATAGGCTATGAGTTTTTTCATGTCCTTTTGAGCCAGAGCGACGAAGCCTATATAGACCACCGCAATCAGTGACAGAACGATCATCACCGTATCCAGAGAACGACTGGCATCCGGTGTGATAGGCAGGCTGAACCGGACAAAACCATAGCCACCCATTTTCAACAGTACTGCTGCCAGAATAACCGAGCCGCCGGTCGGGGCTTCAACATGGGCATCAGGTAACCATGTGTGAACCGGCCACATCGGCACCTTGACAGCGAACGCGACCAGAAATGCGAGGAAAATCCAGAACTGCTCGGTCTGGCTGAGTGGCAGGCTGTGAAAATCCAGAATACTGTAACTATCGGCCTGAAGATACAGATAGACCAGCGCCACCAGCATGAACACCGAGCCCAGAAAAGTGTAGAGGAAAAATTTGATGGTTGCGTAAATCCTGCGTTCCCCGCCCCACACGCCGATGATAATAAACATCGGAATCAGCATGGCTTCCCAGAACACGTAAAACAGCAAGGCATCAAGAGCAGAGAACACCCCGATCATCAGGCCTTCAAGTATCAAAAATGCTGCCAGATATTGTGCAGGACGATCCTTGATAACCCCTCTTGCTGCCAACAGCACCAGGGGCGTCAGGAATGTCGTCAGCAGAATTAATGGCAGTGAAAGACCATCAATACCCAGGTAATACTCCACATTGAATACCTGGATCCAGGCCATCCGTTCCACGAACTGCATGGTTGCCGTAGCTGTATCAAACTGCGTATACAAACCCAGACTGATGACAAAAGTCGCCACAGCAATACCCATCGCCAGGCGCCACGCCGCCAACCCGTTCTGATCTGCATCTGTACCGGAAACAGGATTACGGGACATCCCCTTCATGCCCGCAACCATGACCAGCAACCCTCCCAGGATTGGCAGCCAGATCAATGTACTTAATAATATTCCTGACATTTTCAGCGATTCACGTCCAGAGTATTAACCAGGTCAACAGGATCAGCAGCCCGATGATCATTGCGAAAGCATAGGTGTAGAGATATCCGGTCTGGATTTGCCTCAATATGCCGGAGAACCATCCCACCAGTCGGGCACTGCCATTCACGGCAACACCATCAATCACAGCAACATCCCCGACTTTCCAGAGCACCTCCCCAAGCTGGGTACCGCCACGCGCCAGGACATTCTGATAGAGATGATCCATGTAATATTTTTTATCGAGCAGCTGGTACACGATGTTGAAACGTTCGCGTATGCCTTCAGCAAAAGCCGGCTT
>JAJRUG010000174.1 GCA_024277915.1 Gammaproteobacteria bacterium | reverse complement strand
GTGATAGATTCGCCGCTCGCAGTATCCCATACAGGCTAGGTGGCAGAGTGGTTATGCAGCGGCCTGCAAAGCCGCGGACCTCGGTTCGATTCCGGGCCTAGCCTCCATTACACGTCTCAGGACTTCCAGTAACTTCAAAGAAAGTCCGGTAAGTTCTTGTAATACCTGATTACGCAGTTTTATGCTGTCCAAAGGCGCCCTTTGACAGCACGCCGGTTTTAGGAGTAACCGCGGGGGTAAGCCACCTCCCGGAAAGCACATACCCCCACCCGGAATCGATTCAATGGCAGACTGCAGCTGTGCCAGTTCACGTCTATTCACGAGTTCCAAAAATGACAAATTTATCCTTGCAAAAGACGGAAGCAGGTATATACTTTTGTATAAACATTGAAGGGAGTCTGCCATGCTGGTACTCAAAGTTCATAAGGTCGGGAATTCATTGAATTTGCGGCTGCCCCGAGACGCCGTGAGCCGCTTGCGGGTCAGCGAAGGCGATACGGTGTATTTGACCGAGAGCGCGGATGGCAGTTACCTGGTCACGCCTTATGATCCGGAGTTCGAGAGCCAGATGCAGCTGGCCGAAGAAGGCATGACACGCTATCGGAATACACTGCGCGCGCTCGCCAAATAATGAATCCCGCCTGGGTGGTCGAGTCGGTTGTGCGTGCGATGCACGGGCGTCTTTTGGCCGAGCACGGTGGCTCCCCGGGAATACGCGATCTTGCATTGCTCGAATCCGCATTAGCGCGTCCGCAGCAACTCCTGAGCTACGGCGATCCCGATCTCTATGAGCTTGCTACTGCATATGCCGCCGGCATTGTGCGTAATCACCCGTTCGTTGACGGCAACAAACGTACGGGATTCATGACGGCATATGTTTTCCTCGCACGAAACGGTTTGCAACTGGTGGCGTCCGAGGTCGATGCTACCCAGATCGTAACGGCGTTGGCTGCCGGTGAACTCGATGAAGCTGCATTTGCAGCCTGGTTACGAGCCAGCTGCGAGTCGATCTGAGATATTTCCGGTCTTCGGTCAAAACGCCGGTCGATCAGTAACAACAATCTGAACGCAGCATTACGTCGTCTCGGCTATGCCAAGGATGAATCGATCAATCGCTTGAACATACCCAATATGGGAGTGAAGAAGGCACAGCACAGCACAAGAAGCCGCGTCAGTACACCCGCACGGTGTTGCTGATGCACTTTTCACAAAGGTGCAGCAGCGTGTGCTGGGGGTGCTGTATGGCAATCCGGGTCGAAGCTGCTACGCGAATGAAGTGATCACTCTCGCGGGTACGGGCACGGGTGCGGTCCAGCGGGAGCGGGCTCGCCTTGGATAGTGGTGCAGTTATGGTGTAATATCGCACCATATCAAGTTCCTGAAGGACAAGTCATGCCAAGACAAAGCATCTCCTTTACGCCCCCAAATGCCGACTGGTTAAAAGCACAAGTCGACAGCGAAGAATATGCCAGCAAGAGCGAAGTTGTGAATGATCTTATTCGTAAAGCCCGCGAGATCGAGGCTATACGTGCTCGGTTGATTCATGCTGAGCAAAGCGGGTTCGCAAGCCAGGGCCGCACTGAAATTCTTGCCGAGATCAAGAACGAAGCGCGAGCAAATGGGGAGCTATAAGCTTACAGAAGACGCGAAAGCAGACCTTAAGCGCATCTATCGGCGCGGGCTTCAATATTCACGCGCCCGAGAATCCTCGATCCGTGCCTCAATCCAGTCAGCTATGTCGTTCTCTATCCGCAATGTTGGTGAGTACGAAGGTGATTTGAATATAGATGAGCAATTTGTAGCAGACCTGATCACCGCTTGCTGTGCGGTGGCTGATAAGCTCGATCATCAGCTGGTTAACCCGAAAATGGCGCAGACATTAGCTTTCAGGTCAATTTTCGATTCCGAGCCTAGCCTCCATTGCACGTCTCAGGACTTCCAGGCGCCGGTCGCTTCTCAGTTGTTCTTTATCGAGCACAATGAACTGACGGCCTCGAACCGATAGATGAATCTACCTGCAATTCTGCTGCACATATGAGTATCAGAACCCATATGGCCGGCGACTTAACATAGTCTCCGATTTGAGCTTGTAAAGTTATCCGGCGTCCTGCACATTAGAATGATCGCCTGCACACAGACAACAACAATATGAAGTGGTTTTCTACCCGCCGAATTGTGCGACTATCCGTATCGCTGAGCTTGCTAGCACTAACCAGCGTGAGCGTGCATGCAGGCTATAACGATGACATCGGTTTCACAGCATTGGTGTCTGAGCTGGGTGCTGCGGTACCCGACGGTAGTGGCATCGATGTAATGCATGTGGAGGCTCCGCTGCTGATCAATGGTGTTCCAGCCTGGATGCCCGACACCCTGAATTCACAGTTTAGCGGGAAAACTATTGTCGATGAAACCGGTGCCATTGGTGGGCTTTCCTCCCCGCATGCAACAGGTATAGGACGGAGTTTTTATGGGAACCAGGGCTCAATAGCGCCTGGCATCTCTTTTGTTTCCGTGTTTCTCGCCGATCACTGGCTCGGTTCAGGGTTCATTCGCATCGCGACGAACGGTGGAAAACAGCAGCCAATGAGCAGCAGCAGCAGGATCAGTAACCACAGTTGGGTAGGCAGTGCAGGTACTCTGGACACTGATATCCTGCGCAGGGTTGATTGGCTTGTTGAAACAGATGAGCTCTTGCACATCGTCGGGTTGAAAAACGGTGGTGCAAATCAGGCATTGTTGAGCGGTGCCTACAATACGATTTCGGCGGGCCGGACGGACGGTATTCATGCCACCGGGTCAGCGGCTGTGGATAGTCTTTACACAGCGGGGCGAACCCGGCCTGATCTGGTGACTCCCACCGCTACCACCAGTCAATCAACCGCAAAGATTTCTTCGGCAGCCACGTTGCTGGTATCGGCAGGGAATGCGGATCCATCCTTATCGACAGACCCGGCTCAGACTTTTACCATTAATCGCGCCGGCGGAACCGTATATAACGCAGAGCGATCTGAAGTGATCAGGGCTGCACTGATGGCCGGCGCCAGCCGGGCGACAAGCAACACCACCGGGTTTGATATCACGGATTATCGTGTCAATGTTGCTGATCAAACCAGTAACGGCCTGGATCGTCGATTTGGAGCCGGGCAGCTGGATATCCATAACAGCTACCGAATCATCTCATCGGGTGAGCAAAACAGCATCGAGGATCAGAATTCTTCGGGCGGCATTATCGGATCCGCCGGGTTCGATTATGATCCTTTTTTGGCGGCTCGAACAGTAGTAATCCGACAGCCAGCTATTTCTTTTCGGCAGCCCCGGGGCCTCTTCAGTTTATCGCAGCCCTGGTGTGGAATCTTGATATTGATGGCGGCTCACAAAATAACTTCGACGGTACCGCAATAGTCAGGGACCTTGACCTGTTCCTGTTCGACGTGACCGATCCTGTCAACCCGATGCTGGTCAGCAGTTCCCAGAGCGCCACGGAGAATACAGAGCATCTGTGGATTGCACTGGAGTCCAATCGTTCCTACTTGCTGCAGGTAAAGCCCGGTGCCGGGCAATCGAATTTCCTGTGGGATTACGGGCTTGCGTGGAATCGGGTGGCAGTTGATGTGAATCCTCTTGGTGTAACAACAGCCAGCTTGCCATCAGTCTGGAAAAATCTAGCCTACCCGGCAACATCCCTCGGTTCCACGGGTGGATACGGGCAGAAGACCTGGTCTGTCTCATCCGGTAGCTTGCCACCGGGGCTGGTACTCAGTGCGCAGGGGGTGATCACCGGGACGCCGATATCCTCATCCGGTTCGCCCTATGGTTTTACTGTTCAAGTCACTGACGAGCAAATGGAAACCGCAACCCGGAACCTGAGTATTACAGTTTTCGCTACTTTGAGTTGCTATAGCTGTCACGCAAATTCTGCCCGGTAACTGCGCTGCCCAATTCAGCTGTTCTCGTATCACTCAATATCCCCTACAATAGCCTTTCGCCCGGGTGGCGAAATTGGTAGACGCAAGGGACTTAAGATATTGAGCACCCGGCCTGGAAACAGCCGGTGTGAATGGAGTCAAATTCGGGGGAACCTCAGCGCGGTTGGCGGTGGCAATCCCGAGCAAAGCCCTTAGACCTGGTTGATGCACTATGCATGAGCTTTAGACGACATTTACTTATCCTGCCCAAGGGATGTGTGGCACTGTCATCTGGTCAACGGGAATGTGTAGAGACTTGACGGCTCCTGCCTAAAGCATTGCTGGCACATGAGTAACGCTGGTAATGCTACGGTAAAGAGAAAGTCCAGACCACAAATGCAGGTCTTCATGGAAAATCTGCAGCAGCGAAAGCTGTAGCGGGTATGAAAATCCCTCGGAGGAAACTCCGTGCCGGTTCGATTCCGGCCCCGGGCACCATATATAACAACTAGTTATGCTTGATATCTAGAGTTTATATCAAGTTTGAGTATAGCGACCATTGTGAAACAAGCACTGATTTTATTGATAGGGATATTGCTACTGGCTGCCTGTAATAGTCCGGATAGTGCGTGGCAGACGGCAGAACGGGAAGATACCATCACCGCTTACCTGGAGTTTCTGGCCCGCTACCCGGACGGTGAACTTGCAGACCGCGCCCGTGAGCGAATCCTCGTAGTTAAAGAAAACAGCGCCTGGGAACACGTCGAGTTTAAGGACAACCTGAATAACTACGCCTCATTCCTGAAGGAATTTCCTGACACCGACCGGCGCCCGATGATTGCAGAGCGGACGGCGGAACTGGAGCTGCAGGCTGCATGGAAGCTCGCGCAGGGGACAAATACCATCAAAGGCTACCAGCTGTTTATCGATGGCCATCCCGATGTTTCCCTGGCTGTTGAGGCAGAGGGACTAATAGCGGAGCTGATTGCTGCCCAAGAGCCGGAAGAAGTTGTTATCACAGAGCGTGCCGGTAATTTCAGAGTTCAGTTAGGCACATTCCGAACCGTTGCGGCAGCCGAGATTGAACTGCGCAGATTGGTTGCCTTGTTTCCGGATACCTTGATTGGACCACCCTGGATCGAAACACCTGAGCATGGTGGTGGCGGAAAAGTATATCGATTGAAAACCGTACCAATGACGGGTGAAGAAGCCCGTGCGAGCTGTGCTGCATTGAAAAGGTTTCGCCAGGACTGCCTGGTAATTAACCGGTGATCAAACCCCGGCCGGTTAATGACTGGGTGATTTCTTAACGCCTGCGCTGAGAGCATCCTCTGATTGGGTTTCAGCAGCGTTCGCTTCCCTGGCAAGAAGTCCGATGCCAAGACCGGATCTCATTATGATGGTATCGCAAAACCCATCATCATCAGAAGGTTCGATCGGTGCATCGGCAGACTGGGCAAGGTTTTCGTAAAAGAGGCGGTAGTTGCCAATACTAATGATATCGCCGTGGTTTAATGTGCAGTATCGAATCGGCACAGAATTTACAGTTGTCCCATTGCTGCTTTTCAGATCAATCAAACAGGCGCCTTCCGGCAAATTGATGAGCAGTGCATGATGCCTGCTGACAAACCGGCTCATGATTGGCACATCATTGTGCTTGCTTCGACCAATCAGCATTCGTTCCTGATCGATCGGGAACCGGCCTATGGTCTTGCCATCGAGACTGACTGTGATCTCCGAAACAGGCTCGATTCTCGGGTCGAGAACCGGCTCGCGTTCATTCGCGATCAAACCCGATTCCTGAGCCCCAGGATCAGCCTGCCGGATGCTTTCCATGATGCGCGTACCGTTGGCATCCAGATCGTACCGATCTCTGGTCATTGTTGCGACGCCGGACATGCCCTCCGAATCGAGGATTCTGTTGACAATATTATCGCCGGTCAGACAAATCAGGATAATTGCCTTGGATTTTTTCTGAACCTGTGCAAGGCGGAGCAGCGCATCAATTACCCGTGGCCCAAAGAACTGAAGCTCCTCAACAATAATAACGGCTGGTTGGCCATTTTTTGCTTCGTGGTCCAGGAACAATGACAACAGCTTCAGCAGATCTTCAATATCCGGTTCGGAAAACTCATCGTGCTCAAGCCCCAGATGCAACAACAGGTCGTGGAAAAAGCTGCGCACGCTGTTGGTTGGCTGAGAAACTCGTGCCACATGGCGGTCTGCGATGCTGCATGCAAACTGGTCAATTAACCGTTTTCTGGCTTTTCGTGTCGATCCCAAGACCACACCAAAACCACATTTTTGCTCTTTGCACTGTTGCAGATAGGCAAGGCCGTCTAGAATCTCTTCCGGCGATTCGGGTTCTGCTTCTGGCAGATTTCTCGAGTACGTACTTCTCGTCATTTTTATGGGTAGTCAGGCGCGATAATTTTAATTAAGCTTTTCTTAACAGTAGCTTGACTTTCTTTGTTCAAGAAATTTCCGTTATGTCAACAGTTTAGGGCAAGCCCGAAGTTTATGCAAAATGTGACCCTTTCATTATGTTAGAAGCCCGAAAACTTGGCCTGTGGCGCGGCGATCGGCGCCTGTTCGATGATCTTTCCTTTCAGGTCGAGCCTGGCCAGATTGTCCTGGTGCGCGGCGCTAACGGGTCAGGAAAAACCACGCTGCTGCGGGTACTCTGCGGCTTGACGCGTCCCGAGCATGGGCAGGTTCACTGGAATGGCAACAATATCGAGAAAATCCGGGAATGCTATGGTGCTCAGCTGGCCTACTGGGGACACCTTGGCGGGCTCAAGCATGACCTTAATGTCATCCAACATTTACAGTTCATCTGTCGGCTGAATGGCCTGGATGAGGCTGCGGTGCCACCGTTGCTGGAATCACTTTCACTAACCCGGTGTGCAGGCTTGCCTGTGCGCCATCTGTCAGCAGGACAGCAAAGACGCGCCGGACTGGCAAGCCTTTTGCTGTCCAGCGCATCACTATGGATTATGGATGAACCGTTCACGAATATGGATGACAACGGCAGGGAATACCTGCTGCAAAGACTTCAGGAGCATCTTGACCGGCAAGGCATGGTGGTGGTTGCCGCTCACCACGAGCTGGACCTTCCCGAGTCAGAGGTGAAACGCGTCATGCTGGGGTCGGGATCATGACACAACAGAACGTGTTTATTGCTGTGATGCGTCGCGATTTACAGGTTGCCGTCCAGCGCTGGGGTGATCTGAGCAGTCCATTAATGTTTTTTGCCATTATTACCGTCTTGTTTCCGTTGGCAATGAGCCCGGAAAGAGAGGTATTGCGCGGGATCGGTCCGGGTGTCTTGTGGATTGCAGCATTGCTGGCAACGCTATTGTCTCTGAACGCCTTGTTCCGGGCTGACATAGAGGACGGCAGCATGGAGCAACTG
>JAJRUG010000012.1 GCA_024277915.1 Gammaproteobacteria bacterium | reverse complement strand
CTGCTCGCCTTCACTGACCCCGTCGAGCAAACTCAACGAAGCGATCCGCGTCTCCGGTGCCGATACTACCGACTCCAGCAACCGCACATACTGGCCCGACATCGCCTCGATCGTCACCGCATCAAATAAGTCCTTGTTGTAGGCGAATGCAACGATCAATGTTTCTGCCTGCGATGCAACATGCAGACTCAGATCGAACTTGGCACTATCCCCCGCAACGGCCTCCATGACCGCCTCGACGTCCTCAAAAGAACACACCGGACCCGGTTCATTGTGCAAATTAAACATCACCTGAACAACAGGCTGATAGCTTCGGCTTCGCTGTGGCCGTACCACCTCCACTAGTTTCTCAAACGGCAGGTCCTGGTGGGCATAGGCTTTCAGTGCGGTGTGTTTGACCCTCTCAAGTAACTCGTCAAACCGCGGGTTGCCCGTAAGGTCATTGCGCAGCACCAGTGTGTTAATGAAAAAACCAATCAGCCCTTCAAGCCCGGTTTGGTTACGACCGGCCACCGGCGTCCCCACAACAATATCCAGCTCGCCACTGTGCCGGGCCAGCAGCACATCAAAGGCTGCCAGCAGGACCATGAAAAGGGTGCACTGCCGCGACCGACCCAGCGACGTCAGTTTTTCTGCCAGATCAATCGGCAGGGTTTCACTATGCCAGGCACCTGCACCGCTCTGAACAACAGGACGCGGACGATCAACAGGCAGGTTCAACAACGGCGGTGCACCCTCAAGGCGTTGCTGCCAGAATTCAACCTGGTGCTGTAATTCGCCAGCGGCCATTCGTGCCTGTTGCCAGACCGCATAGTCTGCAAACTGCACAGGCAGGGAAGCAAAGTCTGGCAACTTACCCCGGGCAAATGCGTTATAGCCGCTGCTCAATTCGTGCAACAGTATCGACATCGACCAGCCATCAGAAATAATATGATGCATCGCCAGCAACAACACCTGCTCTACAGTGGATACGCGCAGAACATGTACCCGCAGCAACGGGCCACTGCGAAGATCAAAGGGCAGCGCTATCAGCCTGGTCAGCTGATCTGGCCCCTCAAACACCTCTACATTCACTGCAATCGATGGCGTATCCAGTATCACCTGAACCGGCATACCGGCCCTGGAAGAAAATACCGTGCGTAATACTTCGTGGCGTTGAACCAGGACCGTCACTGCCCGCTCCAGCGCCTGGATATTCAGGGAACCGCGCAGCCGGGATACCCAATGCAAGGTATAGGCTGAGCCACCCGGCTCAAGTTGATCAAGGAACCAAAGCCGTTGCTGGGACCACGAAGCAGGTATCACTGCTTCCCTGCACCGGGATGTTTTTTGCAAAGGCAAAACAGGCGTGTCTTCACTACCTGCAAGCTCAGCCACCACACCTGCAACAGTAGGATGCTCGAACAAACTGCGCAGTGATAGTTCGACATCCAGCGCATCACGAATCCTCGACACCAGTCTTACCGCCATCAGGGAATGACCACCCGACTCAAAAAAGCCGGTGTGAATCCCGACCGAATCAATTTCGAGAATTTCACAAAACAGTCCGCACAGGGAATGCTCCAGCGGTGTGCGCGGCGGTATATATGATGCGCCGGCATTTTCATTCCAGTCCGGCGCCGGCAGGGCATTCCGGTCCAGCTTGCCATTCGGCGTCAGCGGTAACGCCTCCATCACTACAATCGCTGCGGGTACCATATAAGCGGGCAACGTGGACTTCAGCGTGTTAATAACCCGGGACGTATCAATCACGTGTTGGCCAGCCGCGACAAGATAAGCAGCCAGCCGTTCACCATCGCATGCGGTAACCACTGCATCCGAAACTTCATCAAGCTGATACAACACAGCCTCGATTTCGGCTGGTTCGATACGGAAGCCGCGAATATTGATTTGCCCGTCCAGACGACCCAGCAATTCGAAATTGCCATCCGGCCTGAACTTCACACAGTCGCCGGTTGCGTACATCCGGGCACGGGGTTGTTTGCTAAACGGATCCGCGCAGAAACCGTTTTTAACCCCTTCGTCATTCAGGTACCCGCGTGCTACCCCCCGTCCACCGATATACAACTCGCCCGGCAGGCTCGTCGGAACCGGCCGCAGGTTCGGGTCGAGCACATAAAAGCGGGCATTCGCAAAGGGCCGCCCGATCGGTATCCGGCTGTGCGCTTGTGATGTGATCGTTGCTTCGAACCAGCTGCTGTCTATCGTCGACTCGGCAGTGCCATAGGAGTTGATGACCCGTGCATCGACTCGACAATACCCGGAAAGTTCGTGGTACTCACTGACATGCCATGTATCCGAGCCGACAATGATCAATCGCATGGTGTCGAGATCAGCGCGAGCCAATTTCATGTACTCGATCAGCGGCCGAATCACCGCCGGCACAAACTCGGCAACATGAATATCCTCCTCTCTGATCAGCTCATGCAGAGATCGGGGTTCGAGCAGCACTGCCTGTGGACACACGACCAGCCGTGCACCGGAACAAAGCGCCCTTACCCAATCACCGGTGAATACATCGAAACAGGCACCGGCCATTTGCAGATGATTTTCTCCCGGCAGCAGCTCATAGGCTATTTCCCAGGCACAATAAATACTGAACAGATTGCCCCGGGTCACCATGACACCCTTGGGCTGACCCGTAGAACCGGAGGTATAAATCACATAAGCCAGATCATCTTCACTGGCCGGTTGCTGCGGCGTGTTCGCCGGATATTTATCGAGCAGTAATTCGATAGTATCGAGATCAACGCGACTGACTGTTTCCCCGCCATTCACTGTAGTGAACTCTGAACGGGTCAAGAGCACCCGAACCCCTGCATCATGGATCATCAACCCCAGTCGACCGGCAGGATATTCAGGATCCATCGGCACATAAGCACCACCTGCCTTGAGTACTGCCAGAATACCCACCAGCAATTCGGCTGAGCGCTCCAGACACAGGCCAACCCGAACCCCCGCACCCACACCAAGCGTGATCAGATGGTGCGCCAGCCGGTTCGACTGTTGATCAAGTGCCCGATAGCTCATCCGTTGTTGCCCGAAAACAATCGCTTCGGCATCAGGCCGGCGCGTTGCCTGTTGTGTGAACAGTTCGACTACTGACCCATCAGCAACACTGTCTGTCTCCGGATCATTCCACCGGCATAGCAGTTGCTGATCATATTCTTCGGTCGTCAAAGGCAGTTCAGACAAACGCCGTTCCGGGTTACTGATCACTTCCGCAAGCAGGGTCTGGTAATGATCCGCCAGACTGATAATGCTTGCCTCGTCAAACAGGTCACGGTCATATTCGAAAATCAGTTCCAGCCCGTCGGCATGCTCGCCCACGGACAGCGTCAGGTCGAAACTCGATACCCCATGGTCCTCGAGCCGCTGCACTTCAAAATCAACTCCTCCGGCAGTGATTTGACGATCACTGAACTGCATCAGGTTAAACATCACCTGGAATACCGGCGCATGGCTGAGCGTCCGGTCAGGAGCGAGCTGATCCACCAGCTTTTCAAACGGCAGCTCCTGGTTTGCCCAGGCATCCATCGCCATCGGCCGGATACGCTGCAAGAGTTCATTAAAAGAAGGGTTCCCGGACAGATCAGTGCGCAATACAACCGTGTTGACGAACAGACCGATTAATCCCTCGACTGAACCATGCACCCTGCCACCGACCGGCGTGCCGACCAGTAAATCGTCCTGGCGTGAATAGCGCTGCAGCAACACGTTAAACACTGCCAGCATCACCATGAACAAGGTACATCCGGATTCTCTGCCGAGTGTCGCCAATAACTCGGCACAAGCGCGGGTTTCTGTGCGCCATACCCAGGCACCTCTGAATTGTTGCTCCTGTGGCCGGGGATAGTCGGTTGGTAATTCGAGTGCTGCGGGCGCACCGGACAACTGCTTTACCCAGTAGCCCATCTGTTCCTTGATGCGATCATTTTTCAGCCACTGCTTTTGCCATGCCGCATAGTCAGAATACCGGCAGGGCAGATCAGGCAAGGACGGATCGAGCCCGGCAGCGATACTCTGGTACAGCAGGGTCAGTTCCCGGAAGAAAATCGCATTGGATTCACCATCGGTAATAATGTGATGAATCACGATAAACAACAGGTGTTCATCCACGCCTGTTTTGAGCAGCGTCAGACGCAGCAGGGGGCCGGCATCAAGCCTGAACGGCTGTCTTGCCAACTCGACACAGCGTTTTTTCAGTGCAGCGTCGGAACAATCGGTATGATCTTCAACAACGACGGGGATGGTCAGATGTTCGGCGATATGCTGCTGCGGTTTCCCCTGCTGTGGTAAAAATATCGTTCGGAGCGATTCATGGCGTGCCACCAATGCATTGATGGCGCCCTGTAAGGCAACAAGATCCAACGACCCTGCCAGCCTGATCGGCCACGCGATTGAATAGGCGGGACTGCCCGGATCAAGTTGATCCAGAAACCACAGTCTTTCCTGGCCAAACGACAACTCGCAGTCACCAGTTCGCTCAATAGCGACCGGCCCGATATCTGATGGAACAGATTCACTGGCAGCGAGCATTGCATCGACCTGTGATGCCAGTGCCGCAATCGTTGGGGCAGCAAAAAACTTTGCCAGGGCAAGAGCAACCTGAAATTGCCCTGCAACGCGGTTCACCAGCCGGATCGCCAGCAACGAATGGCCGCCGGACTCGAAAAAATCATCGAATACATTCAACACACTGTCCGATGAGTCACTGTTCAGAAACTCATGCCATAGCGCTGCGATCACATGCTCGGTTTCAGTGCGTGGCCCGATACCCGGTGAACCGCCCGGCAGGTCTTCATCAATCGCCAACAGGGCTTTCCTGTCTGTCTTTCCTGTTGGCGTGAGTGGAAAAGAGTCAACGATGGTGATGGACACGGGTAACATCACTGCAGGCAACATACTTTTCAAATCAGCCCGTAACTGAATGACAACCGGTTTTGACAAACCTGTTCCGGTCACCCAGGCAACCAGCTGTGACTCACCCGCAGTATCGACCCGCAGTGCCACTGCTGCATTGGATACATTCTCATCCCGACACAACGCCGCCTCAATTTCGCCGGGCTCTACCCTGACACCACGAATCTTGACCTGTTGATCGCGTCGCCCCATGCATTCCAGTGAGCCATCCGGCAGATAGCGGGCCAGATCACCGGTTCGATATAGTCGTGACCCGGTTGTGCCGTCAAAAGGATTGGCAAGGAATCGTTCCTGAGTCAGTTCCGGGCGACGCCAGTAACCTGAACCCAGACCAGTGCCCGCAACATATAGCTCGCCTGTTACACCGGCTGGAACCGGTTGCAGTCCACTATCAAGTACATAGGTCTGGACGTTGGCGATCGGCTTTCCTATTGGTACCCGTTGATGTGTTTCAAGCAGGTCGCAAGCATCAAAGCAGGCAGCATCCCAGATTTCGGAAGTCCCATAAGTATTCAGCAATCGCGCCCCGGGTAGCAGCTGGTGAAATTTTTCAACCAGTGCCAGCGGCAGTGGTTCGCCACTGCTGATCCACGTGCAAACCTGCCTGAGTTTCCAATCAGATGCACCGGACAATTCCAGAACCGCCTGCAACATCGATGGCACCATCACCAGATGCGTCACCCCATGCTTTGAGATCAACCTCAGCAATGCCGGCAGATCATGCTGATCGGGAATCATGATCAAAGGCACACCATGCATCAGCGCCCCGAATATTTCCCAAACAGAATCAACAAAGTTCAGGCTGGTACGCTGTGCGAATACATCGCCGGAACCAAAGTCGTAGCGTTCCCACATCCAGTGGCAGCGATTCACAGCACCACGATGCAAGCCGATTGCCGCCTTTGGCTGCCCGGTAGAACCGGATGTATACAAAAGACAGGCCGGATTATCCGGATGTACGGTAGCTCCAATATCCAGGCACAAGCCGGGATGATCAGGCATCGAATCAATCAGCGACTCGGTAACCAGCACAGTCACACCGGAATCCTCCAGCATGAATTTGCGTCGTGCAACCGGCCAGGTCGGATCCAGCGGAACATAGGCGGCACCCGCCTTGAGCACTCCGAGTACTGCCGCCACCATATCGCTGGTTCGTCCCAGCGCAATACCCACAAAATCACCCGGGTTAACATCCAGTTTTTGCAGGTAACGCGCCAGCCGGTTGGCCCGGCGGTTCAACTCATCGTAGTTCCAATGCTCCTCGCCACACACCACGGCACAGGCCTGGGGTGTGCGACGAACCTGCTGCTCGAAAAGTCCATGCAACGTCTGCTGATCGGGATAAGCCGCCTGAGTATTATTCCACTCCACCACCATGCGGTGATACTCCGCCTCCGGCAGTATCGACAGGCTCGAAACCGGTCGCCCTGCATCCCTGACAATATCCGCCAGCAACGCACTGAAGTGCCCCGGAATCGCCTCGGCAAACCAGTCCTCAAATAATGCTTCCGCATAGCCGATGAAACCGGACAAAGGCTGATCCGGACCATGATCAGTGACTGAACATTCAAGATCCCAATACGAAACCCGGTCAACATACGTTTCAGAAAAACTGAATGACAGACCACCGGCAGATTGCTCTGAACCGTGACCTGATTCAAACAGAAACAGAATCTGGAATAACGGATGTTTCCCCGAACGCCGGTCGGGATTCAGCGCCTGTACGATCTTTTCAAATGGCACATCACGATGTTCTATCGCCTCAAGAATTACCTGTCGTTCTTTTTGAAGCAACTCCGTGAACACCGGGTCGCCTGCTGTCAGGTTACGCAATACAACATTGTTGACCAAACAACCCACCATGCCCTGGTACTCCGGAGCATCCCGGTTGGTCACGGGAGAACCGATCGCAATATCATCCTGATTCGAATACCGGGCCAGCAATACCCGAAACGCAGCCAGCAGGGTCATATATAGAGTAGCGCCCGAGCGTCTGGCCAGACTCCGCAGCCCGATTGCAGTCTGTGCATTGATTTCAAAACAGATCCGCCGCTGCAACCCTGGAGTATCCTGTTGCTGCTTGCCCGGCAGCATGACTTCTCCGGGCAAACCCTCCAGCGTCTCGCGCCAGTACTGAAGCCGGCTCTGTAGTGCCTGATCGCTGAGCGCCGCATGTTGTCGGGCAACAAATTCAGAGTACTGTACCGGGTCTGCTATTTTTCTCTCTCCCCGATAGAAAGAAACCAGCTCATCAAAAATAATGCGCACCGACAGCCCGTCGGCAATCATGTGGTGTGCGGTCACGATGAATGCATGATCATTTTCCGACTGTCTGATCAACTGTGCTTTGATCAACGGCCCGGTGGTCAGGTTAAATGGTTCGAGAATCGCTGCTTCGGCGGCAGCATCCAGCGACTGATGCAACGCAATCTCAAGGGGCACAGCATCAAATGCTTTAATGATGCAACAGGGTTCACCATCCTGTTCCTTAAAAACCGTTCGCAGGGACTCATGTCGTTCCAGAACAGTGTTCCAGGATTTCTCGAACGCAGTTTCATCCAGGGTGCCACGGAGTCGAATAACAAATTGTTCATTTGCTCCGGACTGTCCATCAGTCATTGCATTCAGATACCAGAACCCTTGCTGCGCCCGGGACAGTGCCAGTGGCTGATCCGGCTCGATGGCTGCGACGGCAGTGCGGTGATGCTGCTGCAAATACCCCGAAAACCCGGCAATAGTGGGCGAGTCAAACAGTGCAACCAGCGTTACGTCGTCATTCAACAAACGCTGCATGTCGCTGGTCAATCGAACCGCGCTGATGGAATCGCCACCCAGATCAAAAAAATTGTCGTGGATACCAACCAGCTCAACGCCCAGCACTGCCGACCAGACCCCGGCAAGCTCACTCTCAAGAGCAGTTCGCGGTGCGACATACTCAGCCGCCACCCCGAAACGCGCATTCCCCGGTGCAGGCAATGCGCTGCGATCCAGCTTGCCGTTCGGAGTCAGCGGAAGATGATCCAGAAATACCCAGGCCGAAGGCACCATGTACTCTGGAAGACGCTCGCTCAGCCATGCACGCAAATCACTGCCAGGTGACGAGCGCCCGGTCTTGTCCATGGCAGCCAGCAACTGCCGATGGATCTCCGTACTGTTGAGCGCAGTTTCCCGGTGCTGTGTCGTATAGAAAAACTTCTGCTGCCCCAGTGCTGCAGTGATGGAATAGTCCGGGCAGATTTCACCTGAAGTGACACGGGTATTCCAGTTTGCCGACAACAGATCACCCGCAGCAACAGCCGCGCCCCTGTCACAGATCGGAAAAAATACCGGCAACCATGCCTGTTGCTGCTTCAGGTAATCAACAGTCTCTCCTTCAACCGTCGTCACAACTGTCCAGAGCAGAAACCCGTCCAGCCGTCCATCGCGGCGTATCAGGAAAGAGTCTTCGCCCCGGACTTCATCATCAAGTGCTGCAGAGAAATCCAGTTCCTCAAAAACCCGCGGCTCCGATAAAAGTTGTGATAGCGGAAGATTTCGCAAACATAACCGAGTATCAAATTGCCGGCCAGCTGAGGCAAACATTTTTTCAACATAGGTTGTCGCAAGATCACTGAAAACCGGCAGCTGCCGCAAATCATCAGGCAACTCGACCGCTGCGATCATCGTCGTACATTTTGAGGGAACAGCAATACAGTCATTTTTCAGCAGATGCTGTGCTCCGTTCCAGATTGGAACGATGCCGTCAGCACTACCGATATTCCCGATGATGCCCTGGGTACAAATATCCGCCTGTTCCGGAAGCTCAACCGTTCGTGCATCACCGTGCACCACAATGATCCTGTCTTCCAGGCCCAGTTCCTGAACCAGCGCCCGGGCTTTGTCACAAGCCTCCTTGATGACCTCAATGGCATAGACCTTCCTTGCTCCGGCCTCGATGCACATGCGCGCCAGCAACGCATGCTGACCCGTGCCGATATCCAGCACTGTCTTGTCTTTGACCAGCTGATTAAATGCTGCCTGGTAACTTGTGTTCCGCCCGGTTTCGGCAACCATCAGGTCGTAAAGAAACTCATCGTATACCTGGTACCCGCCCAGAGACGGCCAGATCTCGACAGGATCACTTGAAACGATGTAGCCGGTCAGCTTCGAAACACCATCCGGAGTCAGGGCGACTGTCACCACAACATCAGTTACATCAGAGTGGGTGCGCAGCATTGATTCGACATCACCAGGCTCGATGCGATAACCATTCAGCTTGAACTGGCTGTCCTGCCGACCGGCAAATTCAAGCTCGCCACCGGGCAATTGACGAGCCCGGTCACCGGTGCGATAAAACCGCTGCTTACCTTCGCCATCAATACTCAAGTCAATGAAACATTGCCGGGTCTGCTCCGGATCGTTGATGTACCCAAGCGCTACGCCGGGTCCTCCGATATAAATTTCACCTGTGGAACCTGCCGGCAACGGTTCCCGATTCGCGTCAAGAACCAGCACCCGTGTGTCGGACAACGGTTTGCCGAGGTTGCCGGCGTGCATGCTTTGATCACTCAATTCACGGCAGGCAATCTGCCCCGCTGTTTCTGTAATTGCATAGCTGTTGAACAAACGTGGATGGCGTGTTGTTCTGAACCAGTACTGAAGATCCTCTGCCACAACAGCATCACCACTGAGCATGATTGACGCGAGGTGAGAGAGCGCTTCGATATTGCCGAAGTTTTCGCTCAGGACAGTTTGCCGAAATGCCGAGGGCGTTTGGCTCAGGATGGTAATTTGTTCGTCCTGCAGGAATCTGAACATGGCGGCAGGGTCAGCGTGGCAATAGGTCGGTGCTATGACTAACCGCCCACCGTATATTAAAGCCCCCCATATCTCCCAGACAGAAAACCCGAAAGAAATTGAATGAAGCTGCGACCAGGCATAATCCGCAGTCAATCCGAGCTCTTCACCCAAGGTATCAAACAAGCGTGCTACATTCCCATGGGTCACCATCACTCCCTTCGGCCGGCCGGTCGACCCGGAAGTAAACATCACGTAACACAGATCATCCGCAGCTGGTTCTACACCGGGGTTCTCAATGCAATTGCTATCAATCGGACACTGCTCATCATCGACATAAACTATCGTCGATGAATCAACTGCCACGAGCCTGGCCAGTTGTCGATTGGTCACCACCACTTCCGGCTGTGCCTGCTCAAGCATCTGCTGCAAGCGAGCTGTCGGATAAACCGGATCCAGCGGAACATAGGCGCCACCCGCCTTGTGAATAGCCAGCAGCGCAATGATCTGCTCCAGACCCCGTTCCAGGCACAAACCAACCATGCTGCCCCGCTTGACTCCCGCCTCAACGAGCAAATGAGCGAACTGGTTGGCCTGTCCATTCAGGATTCGATAACTCAACCGGCTCTCACCAAACGAAACAGCCACCGCGTCTGGTGTTGAACGGGCGTGTTGCTCGACGTGTTGATGAAGGCAGATCATGGTCGATAACGCCCCGGTCAACAGGCCCGGCTGGTCAAACCAGTGACCGGCGGATTATTGAGGTACTTCTGCCAGTACTCCTCACCGTGTTTTTCAACACCCCGGGGATCCAGGCTGAGTGGCTGCCACACGATCTCGTCGAAGCCTGCCAGACCAAGCGCCCTCTGATAGGTCACCCGATCAAAATGACAAACACTGAACCGGAAAACTTCGCGACCGGCAACAATCCAGTAGTTAATCGCGGCACCATCCTGATGCGGCAACTCTGCACTCTTGCCGAATCCATATTGCTCGTAACCCGAATAGTGTTCCGGCAGTTGATCGGGATTCTCATTCAGGGCGATAAACCGCCCGCCGCGGGCGAGACTCCGGCGAATTTGCTGACACATGGTTAACAGATCTGCAACAGATTCCGAGTAATGCAACAGATAAGCAGCAACGACCAGATCAAACTCGCCAGGATCCGGCATCTCTTTTACATCGCTGCACACATATTCAATACCGAGCGCGTGTTCATTTTCCTGCTGCTTCGCCATCTCAATCATTGTCGCAGAGATATCCACCCCCAGAACACGCGCCGCACCGCGACGTTTGAGTTCCCTGGTATAAAACCCTTCACCACAGCCAAGATCCAGCACCGACTTGCCGGATACATCACCGATCAGCTTGAAAAATGACCAGGCTTCAACGTAGCGCCGCAGCGGAGTTTCTTTTGAGCGCTGGTATAGGTCTGCGATATGATCGTACTGGGAAGGCATGGGTTTCCGGTCAGGTAATCAGCCCAGGCCGCCGATCAGCCCACTCCCTCAGTAATGCCCTGCATTCATCTCCCAGCACATCCCCGAGAACTACCGGCTTGCGATCACAGTCTGCCAGTATCGTCTGATGGGAAAGTAACAGTTCATTGTGAGTCACCGCATCAATATCGGCGAGGCTGGCACCGAATACGATCCGGTCGATATGCGCATAGTGGCTGGCTGTCAGACACATGCAGCAGGGCTCAACTGTTGAGACCAGCGTGCAACCGGCCAGATCCAGCTTGCGCAGCGCACGACAGGCTTCACGCATAACTCTTATTTCAGCATGGGCGGTGATATCCAGATCTCCGATCACTCCATTATGACCGGTAACGACAATTTCTCCGTCCCGAACCAGACAAGCGCCAATCGGAGCCTCCCCTGCCAGAAAGCCACGGCGCGCAATATCGATTGCAACGCGCATATGATCTTGATCGGAATCAGGCATTCTCACCCTGGTAAATGCAACCGGTAGTACAGGTTTCGTTGATTACAATACGTGACAACATCGGCAGCTCCGGCTTCAGACGATCCCAGATCCACTTTGCCAGCACTTCACTGGTCGGATTCTCCAGACCCTCGATATCGTTCAGGTAGTAGTGATCCAGTTGATCGTAAATGGGTCGGAATGCCTTCTTGATCCCCGCATAGTCCATTATCCACCCTGTGGTCTCATCAACATTTCCCTCAACATAGATTGTCCCCCGCCATGAATGGCCATGCAGCCGACTGCACTTGTGCCCCTGGGGAACCCGAGGCAGCCTGTGAGCCGCTTCGAATGTGAACTCCTTGTATATTTCCACGTCTTTCTCCTGCCAACGCTTCTTGTTTTGAACACCCCGACGGGTGTTATCGCTATTTTGCACCAGCCACGCTTGCATTAGAATGCGGCATGGACATCAAATCAGAAATCAAAACCATCAGCCTGATCGGCGGAACGGGCGCACTGGGCAGCGGGCTGGCCAGACGCTGGGCAAAAGCCGGCTATACCATCATTATCGGGTCCCGCACTCCTGATAAAGCGATCAGTTCGGCAGCAGCGCTATTAAAGGAACTGCCGGGCACGGCAATATCCGGGAAAGAAAACCTCGAAGCCGCGCAGGAAAGCGACCTGGTGGTCATCACAGTGCCTTTTTCACACCATCCGGCGATTCTCGAGCGAATCAAGCCGGGGGTTGCCGGAAAAATCCTGATTGATACCACTGTTCCGCTGGTGCCGCCCAAAGTAGCACGGGTACAACTGCCTCCAGAGGGCTGCGCTGCGGTGATTACCCAGCGCACATTAGGCAAGGAGGTCACGGTAGTTTCCGCTTTTCAGAATGTCGCCGCCGATCTTCTGGCCACAGATGAGAACGGAGATTGTGATGTACTGGTGACCGGCGATGTCGTGGCCGCCAGGGAAATCGTCATCGGGCTGGCACAGCAAGCCGGGTTCCGGGCCTGGCACGCCGGCCCACTCGACAATGCAGCAGCTGCCGAAGCACTCACCTCGATATTGATCCTGCTCAACAAACGTTACGGCGCACCGCACGCCGGAATCAGGATTACCGGAATTCCGGAATAACCCTGGCCTGCCAGCCTGATGTCACAACTATCCTTGTTCTCCCTTCCGGGGATCCCGATGATCGAACCAGGTGATGATTTGCCGGAAATCATCATCGCCGCGCTGGGTCGCGCCGAACTGGAGCTGCACAATGGTGATGTACTGGTTATTGCACAGAAAATAGTCTCCAAGGCAGAGGGTTGCCTGATCAGTCTTGATGAAATCACGGCTTCTGCCCGGGCGAATAAACTTGCGATTGAAGTTGATAAGGATCCGCGGCTGGTAGAGCTGATTCTCAGAGAGTCCAGCGAAGTGGTTCGTACCAGCCCCGGTGTCATCATCGTTGAGCACCGGCTGGGGGTCGTCCTGGCCAATGCAGGCATTGATCACTCGAACGTCGCAGGCGATGACAATATTGTACTGCTGCTTCCGGAAAATCCGGATCGCTCAGCAAAGAACATTCGCACGGCGTTAGGATTACATTTTGACATGCTCCCCGGTATCGTGATCTCGGACAGCGTCGGCCGCCCCTGGCGACTCGGCACTACCGCCATTGCGATTGGTTGTTCCGGCGTGAACATGCTGGATGATCTCCGTGGCAATACAGATTTGTTTGGCCGAACACTTATGGTCAGCGAAACTGCAACCGGGGATTGTATTGCCAGTGCAGCAAATCTGCTGATCGGCGAAGGCGCTGAGGCAACCCCGGTAGTGTTGATCAGAGGGCTCGCCAACACCGGTTCCGACCAGACTGCAGGATGCTTGCAACGCCCCAGAGCCGGCGATCTGTTTCGATGATTGTTGTTTTATCCGGGGGAGTCGGTGGTGCGAAACTGGTACTCGGCATGAGTCAGGTGATGCCACCGGAAGAACTTGCAGTCATCGCGAATACCGGCGATGACTTCACCCACCTGGGCCTGTGCATTTCCCCTGATCTCGATACGTTGATGTATACCCTGTCAGGCGAGGTCAACCCGGAAACCGGCTGGGGTCGAAAACAGGAATCCTGGCAATTCATGGATGCCGTGGAGGCACTGGGCGGTGAAACCTGGTTCCGCCTCGGGGACCGCGACCTGGCCACACATATCGAACGTACCCGACGTCTTTCGGCCGGGGCAACACTCTCGAATGTCACTGTCGATCTATGCCAGCGGTTTGGCATCGAGTCCGGAATTCTGCCAATGACCGATGACAAGGTTCGAACACGAATTCAGACAGATCAGGGTGAGCTGGATTTTCAGGACTATTTTGTTCGCAGACAGGCGAAACCCCGGGTCTCGGGTTTCCATTATTCCGGAGCGCAAACAGCAGATCCGTCCCCCGCAATCCGCGCAGTGCTGGCACATCCAGGGCTCAGGGCCATTGTGCTGGCGCCATCAAACCCGTACCTGAGTATTGACCCCATTCTTGCCATACCAGCGATCTGCCAGGCAATATCAGACAGCCCGGCACCGGTGCTGGCCATCTCCCCTATAGTCGGTGGTGCAGCCATCAAGGGACCGACGGCAAAAATCATGACTGAACTGGGTGACCAACCATCGGCTGTCACGGTAGCCCGCCACTACCAACAGCTGCTGGATGGCTTCATACTGGATACGGTTGACTGCGGGCTTTCAGACGAAATCCAGGCGCTCAGGCCTGGCCAGGGAATGGCGGTAATGAGCACCCGGACTGTCATGCGGTCAATTGAGGATAAAACCCGACTTGCCCGGTTTGCGATTGAATTCGCTGACTCTATAACAAAGGCTGCCCGATGACCGATTTTTGCGCGCTAGTGCCCATCAAAAAGCTTTCCCGGGCAAAAACCCGGCTTGCGCCCATCCTGCGCACTTCTGAATGTGCCGCCCTGGCGGAAAGCATGTTGCGCGATGTACTCACTGCTCTGACCAGTACGCCGCAAATCAGTCAGGTGGTTCTGTTCAGCAACGACGCCAGAGTCACCGGGATCGCACAGGAACTTGATTGCAGGGTACTTCGGGAAGAGCCCGTCACAAATCTCTGCGATGGACTCAACCGGGCAGCGGCACAACTCGGATCAGAAGGAGTGGAAAATCTTTTCATCATCCATGGTGATCTGCCAATGATAAAAAGCACTGATATTGTCACGCTGCTGAATTGTTACCGGGAGGGCCTGGTAATTTGTCCCGCTGAAATCGACGGTGGCACCAACGCGCTGATCATTAATCCGGCTGATGCCCTGCCCTTTCAGTTCGGTGCTGACAGTGCACGCAAGCATATGGAAGCCGCATCGGGGCTGAATATAAAAGCGAGGCAGATAAGCATCCCTGCTTTTTCCCACGATATCGATACGCCGGATGATCTGCGCCGTTTCTGCGCCAATCCGGTACCGGGACATACACGAACCTGTGTCGAACAATCCGGAATTGCCCGGCGGCTCGAAGAACAGGCAGCAGTAGCATGAGACACCCGGCTACCGCAGCACTGGATCAGGAAACTGCCATTGAATTGGGGCAATCCACTTCTCTGGAGCAATTGACACTTGAGGCTGCAGCTATCAGAGACGAGGGCAAGGGCGCGATTGTCTCTTATTCCCGCAAGGTGTTTATCCCGTTGACCGAACTGTGCAGGGATGTTTGTCATTACTGCACCTATGCCAAAACACCCCGTCAGCTTGATAATATTTTCCTGTCACCCGATCAGGTTCTGGAAATCGCCCGGGCGGGGCTCGCGGTCGGCTGCAGGGAGGCATTATTTACCCTGGGAGACAAACCCGAACTTCGCTACCGGGCAGCTCGCGAGGCACTTGAGGCTCTGGGGCATGAATCGACAATCAGCTACCTGAAGCAGGTCGCGACGCTGGTGCATCGGGAAACCGGCCTCCTGCCACATCTGAATCCCGGCGTGCTTGATCTTGATGACTACCGAAGCCTTCGCGAAGTCGCGCCATCCATGGGCATCATGCTGGAGTCAACATCACCGGCCTTGCTTCAACGTGGTGGTGCACATTTCGGTTCACCGGATAAAGATCCTGTGGTCAGACTGCAGTCCATTCGGGATGCAGGCATCGCGAAAGTACCACTGACTACCGGCATCCTGATCGGCATTGGCGAATCACGAATTGACCGCATCGACAGCCTGATCAAACTGAGAGACCTGCATATCGAATTCGGTCATCTGCAGGAAATTATTATTCAGAACTTTGTACCCAAGCCCGCCACGCTGATGCACGCAGTACCGGAACCACCCTTCGAAGAACTGTTGTGGACGATTGCCATGGCCCGGCACATCTTCGGTTCCGAAATGAATATACAAGCCCCGCCTAACCTCAACGCAGGCCGGCTCAGCGAGCTGATCAATGCCGGTATTAATGACTGGGGCGGTGTATCACCGGTCACTCCGGATCATGTCAACCCCGAGTCTCCCTGGCCGCAGCTCGACAAACTCGCCACCCGGACAGCGGCTGCAGGCAAAACCCTGGTGCAGAGGCTAACGCTCTATCCTGACTACGTTCGGGACGCCGGCGATTGGGTTCACGAAAAATTACGACCACAATTATTCAGACATTCAGATGCGGAAGGCTATGCTCGCTGTGACAGCTGGGCGGCCGGTTCTTCGGCCCGACTGCCGTTCACCGTATCCGGTACATCAAGCATACTTCGTGACAACAAGCTGACGGATATCCTGCAACAGGCACAGGCAGGTGAACGTCTCGGCGAACAGCAAATCGAACGACTGTTCAATGCCAGAGGCCCGGATTTCGAAACAGTCTGCACGATCGCTGATGGCCTCCGGATCGACACCTGTGGCAACTCTGTTGCCTATGTCGTCAATCGCAATATCAACTACACGAATATTTGCCGGTACAAATGCCAGTTTTGTGCATTCGCCAAAGGAAAGACCAGCGAAAACCTGCGGGGCAAACCCTACCTGCTGGAGATGGAAGAAATCGGGCGGCGCTCAAAGGAAGCCTGGGAGCGGGGCGCTACCGAAGTCTGTTTACAAGGCGGTATTCACCCGAGCTTTACCGGCCAGACCTATCTGGATATTTGTCAGGCTGTAAAGAAAGCTGCCCCTGATATTCATATACATGCATTTTCTCCTCTGGAAGTCAGTCATGGTGCTGCAACCCTGGGGCTTTCAGACAAGGCATTCCTGACCGAGCTCAAGTCAGTTGGCCTGGCGAGCCTGCCCGGCACTGCAGCTGAAATACTCGATGACGATATTCGGGTAACCCTCTGCGCGGATAAAGTCATGACTGCAGACTGGCTGAATATCATGCGCACTGCTCACTCACTGGGCATTCCAACAACCTCCACCATCATGTTCGGCCACATGGAATCCCCTGTTCACTGGGCCCGGCATTTGCTGGCCATTCGCGACCTCCAGTCCGAAACCGGCGGGTTCACCGAACTGGTCCCCTTGCCTTTCATCCATATGGAAGCGCCATTGTTTCGCCGCGGCCAGGCACGACTCGGCCCGACCTGGCGTGAGAACCTGCTCATGCATGCTGTTGCACGACTGGTACTCAACCCGGTCATCAGCAACATTCAGACTTCATGGGTAAAGCTGGGCAAGGCTGGCGCCAGTGCCTGTCTTGCGGCGGGAGCCAATGATCTCGGTGGCACACTGATGAATGAATCAATTTCCCGCGCTGCAGGTGCCGATCACGGTCAGGAACTGACACCGGCGAAAATGGATCAACTCATTACAGAGTGCGATCGAACGCCCCGCCAGCGAAGCACGCTGTACGGAAACCCGAACAATACTCAGATGACGCGGTCCTATCAGGCAAAATCGCTTGCGGCGAACCAAGGCATTGCCAGCCCGATCTCCTTTTGGAGGGAATAAAGCGGACCGCAGGGAGCCATCCCACCAAAAGGAGATCGGGCTGGCAATGCCGAATGACTGGCACGATGATTCAAACAATGCGAGACCGGCGCAAACGTTAAGGCAGCAACTCTTCAGCCAACAAACGTAACGCCTCAGTCGAGGCTCCGCCAATCATCATAGAGCCCACCTGCCCCCTGTTGCCGGCTTCTTTCCATACTGCGAGCCGAGCCCTGATCCGGTCGGGAGGCCCCACCAACGCACAATCATCAACCAGCTGATCAGGCACCGCCATCGTCGCCTGTTTCTTTTCGCCCGATAAATAAAGTGTTTGAATTTTCTCTGCGGCTTCTTCGTATCCCATCTGCCGGGCATAGTCATTGTAGAAATTCTTGCTCTTCGGGCCCATGCCACCGATATACAGTGCCATGTTTGCCTTGATCGGCAGCCGACAACGATCAAGGTCATCACCCATTGAAACCTGAATGAAGGGAGCGACATCAAAATCCGACAGTCCCTTGTCACCCTCCGCCTTCGCGAAACCTTCTTCGAGCGGCCCGGAAATCAAATCAAAACGTTCCGGATTCATCCAGATTGGAAATACCCCATCGGCAAGCTCCGCACTGCACCGCAAGCCGGCGGGTGTTATGGATGCCGTATAGATCTTTAGCCCCGGATCTCCATGCAGGATACTTTTCATCGGTCGCCCAAGACCGGTAGCATCTTCACCCGAATAGGGAATCTGATAGTGGTGGCCGCTATGTACCAGGGGAGCTTCCCGAACCAGCACCTGACGAATGATATCGATGTATTCCCGGGTACGGGTCATCGGCCGACCATAGGGCACGCCGTACCAGCCTTCAACAACACCGGGGCCGGAAGGCCCCAGACCCAGCAAAAACCGATTCCCGGATAATGCTGATAGTGTCATCGCCGTCATTGCAGCACAGGTCGGAGTACGTGCCGGCATCTGCATGATGGCGGTACCTACTTTGATGGTTGAGGTGCGAGCCAGGATCCAGGCGGCCGGCGATACAGCGTCAGACCCGTAGGCTTCCGATGTCCATACAGAATCGTAGCCCAGTTGTTCCGCCTCAAGAATCTGCTCCATGGGCAAATTCAGTTTGGCCGGCGAATAGCCGGCGATCAGTCCCAGTTTCACATCAGTTCCCTGTTCAGCTTAATGACCCAGCAGTTCGTCAGGATCCAGCATATTGTCCTGCAATGCCCTGAGTTTCCCGGTCAGTTCCTTGCGCTCGGCTTCGAGACGGTTCACTTCATCTATCACAGCCTCCGAACCCACCTGTGCAACACTCAGTTCTGTCTCAGCCTGTTTGAGCTGTGCTTCGGCACGAATTGACGTCTCGGCCCGGTCCGCCAGTTCCCTTCTCAAGTCCTTGGTCTTGGAACATTCAAATTGAAGATCATCCTTGACTTGAACAATCTGTTCTTCTTTTTCTTTCAGCCATGACTGGGTTTCGAATAAACTCTTTTTGGCTTCCTCAAGATCCTGATGCTCGGTGGTCAACTTTTCGGTCGCCTCATTTGCATTCTTCTGAGCCACACGAAGATCTGCTTCCAAAGCCCGTATGTGACGATGCAACTCGACACTGCTGTCCCCCGAGCCAGTGCTGCGTTTCATCCGGGCGCTGATTCTGGCGATCACCCAGCCGGTAATCAAAGCAATCACGGCAACTGCCGCGATTAGCTGCTGTTGAGAAAACAAGTTCTGGAGATCAGTTAACATAAGCCAATGCGCCGAAGCATACTCCGATTCCGCACTTTATGGCCAGCCCTGCTGGTTTTGCAAACCACAGCGTCTCAATCCGGGCAAGCCGATTGAGGCATCAGTGGAAACCGTTCAGTAATGACCATTAACGGGTGATCGGACACGAGAATCCGGTAGGTTCGTAGCAGACAGGCTCCATCATACAGTTTCGCTGCCTCGCGATGAAATCGGGATACGGGACTCTCCAGGCCAAACCACAGCGCTTCACGGCGGGATTCCAAACGGCTATCGAGTAAAATCCGGCCTAGCCCGCCCGTATCCGTGTCGGCAGCAAGCGCGCGTAGCATGGCAGGGGTCAGACGCCCGGTAACAATGGTGGACTCGGCATAGGCAAGCAGCTGCCCGCTTTCCACACCGCAGAGCATCACACTGCGATCAATAAGCTCAGTACCTGCGGGAGCCTGCAGCCATTGATCATCCTGATCGAGCACTCGACCTGATTGTTCGAGCCGTGTGACCTGCACCGGTTCGAACAGGTAGGCCTCCAGAAACTTTGTGACCGTACCGTCAATCAACAATAACGAGCGTTGTAACGGGCTTAAGGTTTCCAGACTGACACCGCTGAGCCCTTCCGGTCTCGAATCCTGGGCTACAAATACTCCAAAGGTCGGATCAAACTGAAGGGCTGAAATCTGCTGCTGTGCTGTCACCAGGATCACCTGTCCATAGGGCAGTCGAATATACTATATATAGGTGCACAACAGGGAGCGGTGGTTGACCGAGACCCCTGCTCCCGTATACTTCTTGGTGATTACAAACAAAAAGAGTCCTCCCGCGGGTCAGGTTGGTACGCCGACTTTCCTGACAGGGATCCTGACGGACTATCAAATCGCGAGCTGATCAAGGAGGCTCCACTATGAAACGAACTGCGATTGCAGCGATTCTTTTATTAATCGCGTTTTCAGCCCAGGCGGAAGAAAACGAGGCAGCCCAATGGCGTGTCGGCGCGAGTGCATCATTTGCGGATTTTGAACGTGATGATGGTCTGATCAGCGATAGCAGTGTCGGATTCAAACTTAATGCGCAGTACAAATTCAATCGCTGGTTCGGGGTGGAAGGCGGTTACTATGTCAGTGCTGACTTTTCCCAGGATCTGACCCCAAACGACCCGGGGGGAAACACAGATCAGTCCTTCAAAGGAGTCAGTTTGCACGCGATCGGGTATATCCCGTTAAGCAGCGATGATATCGAACTGTTTGTGAAGGTCGGCTACTACGATTTCGATATCGAACTGGCTCAAGAAGGTACTATTTCACAAACCGGATCTGACGACGGCCTTGCTGTCGGATTTGGCACCTCGATCTATGTCCATGATCAGCTCAGCGTTCGAACTGAATTCGACTGGTACGGCACTCAGGATTCGGCACTATGGGCGGTTTCACTGGGTGTAGAGTATCGATTCTAAACCTGTAACACCCTCGACCTACCCGGCGCCAGCCTACGGCTGGTACGTCGTGGTGGTGCTCACTATTGCCTACGCGGTATCGTTTCTGGATCGCCAGATCCTTGCCTTGCTGGTACAACCAATTAAAAGCGATCTGGGTATTTCCGATACCCAGATGAGCCTGCTGTTGGGGTTGGCTTTCGCTGTTTTCTACACAATGCTGGCCATACCGCTGGGTCGCATGGCCGACCGACGCAGCCGCCGCGGTATGATCGCGATCGGCATTACTGTCTGGTGCCTGATGACAGCAGCTTGTGGTCTGGCGAAAAATTTCGTTCAGCTTTTTATTGCCCGGCTGGGGGTTGGTGTCGGTCAAGCACCGCTGAATGCAGCCGCATTATCGATGATCAGCGATTACTTTCCCAGAGAGCGACGCGGCAAAGCCATCGCTTTCTACAGTATGGGAATTTCCCTGGGTGGCGGCATCGCGCTGCTGGTAGGCGGTCAGGTCATCGGTTTTGTATCAACCGCTCCACCGGTCACACTACCACTGGTCGGAGAGCTCGCTGCATGGCAAACAGTATTGCTATGGGTCGGCTTGCCTGGTCTTGTCATCGCCGTATTGATGGCAACCGTCACCGAACCGGTACGACAGGATAAAATCCAGTTACAAAGCCAGGAAAATGCTGCCGATGAAGGCGTCCCGATGCGCGAAGTCATCCGCTTTTTGTTCGAGCGTCGACGAACATACGGCACATTATTCATGGGGATGTCGGTCGTCACCATCATCGGATATGCCTACATGTTCTGGATCCCGACCATGTTCGTCCGCACCTGGGGATGGACCATTCCCGAAATCAGCCGAGCCTATGGTATCGCGGTACTGATTGCCGGGCCTGCCGGCGTGGCGCTTGGCGGGTGGCTGGGCGACTGGCTATATCGCAAGGGTCATCGTGACGGACATATGCGCGCCACTCTGGTCGGTGTAGTGATCCTTATTATTTTTTCTACTGCCGCACCATTAATGCCCACACCCGAACTGGCCGTAGCCATGCTCTTTCCCGCCACACTCGGTGCGGCGATGCCATCGGCTACCGGTGCAGCCTCATTGATGATGATTGTTCCCAATCAAATGCGCGCCGTAACCACGGCTCTCTATTACTTTGTGATCGGCATTCTCGGTCTGGTACTCGGCCCCACTGCGGTCGCCCTCGTAACCGACTTCGTATTCGCCGACGATGCTGCCCTGCGCTACTCAATCGTCTGCGTCGTTATCGGCGCCGGCATCCTGGCTCTCGGCTTCCTCATCGCCAATCTCAAACACTTCCGGGAAAGCGTGATCGAAGCCGATCAATGGAGCGGCAGCTAACCGCAAGTCCGGCCTCAAGCTTTCCCTCCCATATGCCGATAACCCTACCGGGTATCGTCTATGGAAAGCTCAACCTCTACATTACGCAGTATGGCTTCAGGTCTTGCCGACGGTCGGCTTGCCAATCAATCCTACCTGCGACATATCAATCGATTCATCATCGCATTGATCGTGGCGAACGGTATCGCCGTGATACTTGAGTCCAATGCAGAAATCCGGGCCATGTATCTGGGCTGGTTCCTGTTATTCGAACTGTTCTCAGTCTCGATTTTCTCGGTTGAATACATCGCCAGACTATGGGTATCAGTAGACCAGGAGCGTTATAGAGGCCTGCCGGCCTGGCGGGCACGCATCAGATATATGTTCACACCGATGGCGTTGGTTGATCTGCTGGCCATCGCACCATTCTACCTGACACTGCTCATCCCCATCGATCTTCGCTACCTGCGCCTGTTCCGGTTGTTGCGACTGCTTAAACTCTCCACTTACTTCGATGGCCTGCAGGTATTCGGAAAAGTCCTGCGTCGCGAAGCCGGAGCCATTGCCGGTGCAATGCTGATCATGCTGATCCTGATCGTTGTCTCTGCCTGCCTGATGTTTACTGTAGAAAATGCATCGGTACCCGGCCATTTTGAAAGCATCGCCCAGGCAATCTGGTGGTCAGTCGTCACGCTCACCACTGTCGGTTACGGAGATGTCGTACCACTCACCTTCGGCGGAAAACTGCTGGCCATCGTCATCATGATGTTTGGGGTTGGAACCATGGCACTACCGGCTGGTATTCTCGCAGCAAGATTCTCGGAGGAATTACAAAGCAGACGGGAACTACTGCGAACCAGTGTCATCAACGCCTTGCGGGACGGTCACATAGATGCTTCCGAGGAGCAGGCAATTCTGGCACTCAAACAGAAACTCGGCGTGCCCGAGGAAGTGGTTCGAAATATGATTGCCATGCAGAGGAGCGTGACGAGTCATAGCAGTTTCTGCCGGCATTGCGGCGAATCGCTGGACAAATAGCAACGATCTCATACTCGAAAGATTCAGTCTCGACGATCACCGTTAATCCTCAATCTCCACTTTATCAGCGACAATAGTCGGCCCGTCACTTTCAACGCCGCTGGCTCCAATCAGGGTATCCACCGATACAGCACTGTTGAAGAATTCTGCGGCAGTCAGTGGATCTCCATTTTGGTCTTCAAACTCGGTTCCGGCACTGGTTTCAATCGTCACACCAAGGATAGTGAGTGTCGGATTATCAACCCCGGTCACAAAACCCTGGATTGAAGTCTCCACCGGTGGATCCGGGGTATCTTCGCGCTCCAGCAATGTCGCAAGCACATCAGCAGTACCAGTTGTGTCCCCGGTCCCGCGAATGATCAGGTATTCACCGGCATTCACATTGGCCAGTGAGAACTGCGCGATCTCTGCGGAGCTGTTGTCCTCAAACCGCGTCAACAGATTCACGCGGATCGCGACACCCAGCAAGGTCAGGGAATTTGTGCCACTGTCTACTGAATCCACCAATGCCGTGATGCGAAGCTCTGCTTCGGGTCGAAATTCAATTTCCTCGGCGACGATGACGCCGCTTGCGGAAAGTATGCCCTCTACTTCGACTTTCACATCCAGCGCAAGTGAAGCGGATGGTCCGCCCGAATACTCCGTTTGTCCGTTGGTAGTAACCGGCACCCCGGAAACATCGAAATCGGTCAAGGATACGAAGCGGGTGACAAAACCCTCGATTTCAATCTCGTCACCCTCTGCACCCGGAATCCCCTGATCTTTGAAATCCACTGTGCTGGCAATCAGCTCACCTGAAGCCCCGAAACTCGTACCCTTGGCTTCAACATTGTCGCCATTACTGATCATGCCTGAGGGAAACCCGTCGAGCATCGCGCTGGCGAAATCTACAGTGAAGCCATTGATCTGAAAAGTGCTCGCACCGCTATCCAGACTATCGACCACACCTTGCAGCTCGAATTCACTACCCGCATCCTTGCGCTCGATATAGGTAGCCCGAATCCCCATATTGCCATCAACAAATCCGCTGACCTCGACAACCTCACCAACAGAAAGACCCGCTACCGATGCCGGGGTGATTTGTGAATCAAACGATGTATCACCATCTATCCGTACGGTTTGCCCGAGAACAACGAAAGAATTGCCGGAGAGATCAATACTGCTGATGGGCCCTTCAACATCATCGTCAAATACAACACTGTTGGCTGTCCCTGTTGTCCCGTTTACATCAATGCTGCCCGTAATAGTCACAACCTGGCCGATATTCAGATCGCTTTCGACACCCGGCACTCCGTCGATAGTAAATACCGCATTGTCGGTCTCAAACTCGACGCCGTTGACGAACACGCTGCCAAACCCGGTCACCGTTCCGCTGGAAACTCCCAGCCTGTCAATCCCGGCAATTTGCGCGCTGCCACCACCGCCGCCACAGCCAGCCAGCAGGCTGACAGTCATACCAGCGACAATCACACAACTCAGCATTTTGTTCATTGCTCTGCACCTATTTCGTATCATCCGGAGATTCGCCCTTGATCAAAAAAAGCCCTGCACCTAATCGTATATACCGTCTGACACGGCCATTACTTTCATCATCAGCTACCTGGTGTTCGGTGAGCCAGTCATCAACTTTCTCGAGAAATTCCTCACCTTCCGATTCAAGAAACTCCCTGAACTCCGGCCAGTGACTCTCTTCGATGCTGTGATTGGTCGCCCGGCCAAGAAACCGGGAGGGAGTCTCATCGCCGGCCGAAAGATTGTGATTGATATTCTCCCCCAGGTCCCTGAATACGCTGCCAGCATTTAATAGCCACTGTGCATCAAACTGAACCGGCATATAGTAGCGATTCACTACCTGAAGACTCCCGTCGGAAGATTGTTTCACCACACCAACCCGCTCTAGCTCTTTGAGCATGGTACTCACCGGAACATCGCCACCATATCGCTGCCACAGTGTTGCGAAGCTGGCGCCGTCACCTTCCAGCGGCAGCACCAATGGCTTGCCGGCAGGATCAATAAAATCCGGGTCCTGGTACCAGCCGGATAGCAAACGCGTGGCGTCCGTTGTCTTGTTCGGTAGTGGCGGCTGGCCGGCAGTCAGCAATTCGCGCTGCCGTTTGACTTCCTTGCGACTGATGCCGGTGAGAATGGATACCCTGGACACATTGGTTTTTCGGCCCCGGATCCCATACTCTTCACCAGCGACATCAACGAATACAGCCTTGGAAATTTCGGCAAATTCCTTCCAGGTCATGCCGCACTTGAGAAGGAAACCGGCAACCGGCCGCAGCAATGCCTTGCATGCCTGAACAACCGCTTGCCGATTTACACCATTCACAAATATAACTTACCTGTTAATCCTCGAACTCAAGCTTGTCAGCAGATATTCCGGCATCAGAAACCTGAATACCCTCTGCCTCGATGATCGCCCCTGCCGAAAGCAATGCAAAGAACTCTGCCGAACTGAGTGAATTGTCATCGTCCTCAAATTCAGTACCCGCGTGAGTATCGATGGTTACACCCAGAATCATCAATGTACCTTCGGAATATTCTGTCACCGCTCCCTGCAACGATACATCATCATCAAAGTCTTCCCGCTCCAGGCGTAGCGCCCGAATCTCGCCAGTCGACAACCCGTCGGCATCAAATATCTCAATACCGCGTACCTCGATGAAATTCCCTGCCTGAATATCGGCCAGTGAAAAACGTCGAACATCAGAGTCGCTGTCATCCTCAATCCGGGTCATCTCGTCAACGTGGACGATTATCCCCAGCATCGTCAGTATACCAGCCTCGAAATCTACGGCCTGCACAGCAGCTTCTATCTTAATGTCATTTTCATCGGTCTGGTGCTCTCTGAACTCTACCTCTCGCGCAACCAGCACACCATCAGCGTTAACAACACCCTCTACCTCCAGTTTCACGTTCAGTGCAAGATCGTCAACCGAGCCGTGCTCGAACTGCGTCTGGCTATTGGTTATAACAGGCATTCCGGAAACAGAAAAGTTGTCAGGAGAATCAAAAGTGGTGATATACCCCTCGATCTCTACATCATCATCTTCGCTGTTGTCATGACGATCATCTTCAGACTCAACTCTTGTTGCAATCAATTCACCGGCCGGCCCGAAATCAGTCCCTTTGACTTCGACGTAATCGCCATCAGCAATTATACCGTCCGGGAAATCACTCAGCGTGGCACTGCTGAAATCCACGACAAGATCATTGATCTGAAATGTGCTGGCTGCGCTATCCAGGCTCGCAACCATTCCTTTCACTTCGATCTCTCGACCACTGTCTGTTTCTACTTCTACCCGGGTAGCACGAATATTGCCTTCCGCATCAGCATAGCCGCTGACTTCAACAAAATTACCAACTGCCAGACCCTCAAACGAGGCAGGGACGATGTCATCATCAAAGGATGTCAGGTCATCAACGATAATCGTCTGACCAACAACCACGAAGGATTGATTTGCCAGATCGATGCTGCTGATTGGACCTTCTACTTCATCCTCGAAAGACACATGCTCCGCAACACCTGTTCTTCCATCGGAATGAACTGTTCCCTCGATAGTGACAACGTGCCCCACCTCTAAATCGCTTTCCTGACCAGGAGCATCGTCAATATCGAATGATGTACCGCTGGTATCAAATTCGATTCCATTGACGTAAATACTGCCAAACCCGGTCACAGTGCCGGTCGTTGTTCCTGTAGATGCAGCTCCGGTCGGATCTGCGACAGATGCCGGTGACCCACTACCCCCGCCGCAGGCTGCCAATATCAGCAGCGCAATACATATCGCTAAAAATTTGATTTTCATGCCCATCTCCTGATCAATACAGCCAAAAATAGCTGTATTTGGGGCAATATACCCCAATACTATGCTTTGTCAAGCAAATATTCGAACCATGAACGCCATAGGAGATATTTCTTCGCCAGATACTGGCCTGGGTTGCCAGGCGCAATAATGACGGCCTTATCCGGGAGGCAAGCCGGCTGACCGGCAGCGAGACGCGTGACCCCGAGCAATGTGGTTTCGGATTCGGGTGCAATTTCAATGGAACGGCCAAGCAGACTGGCGAAACCTCCGGAGACAGCGGGATCGTGGCTCAATCCGCCGGACACCACCACTCGCCCGGGCGGACACCCGGGGAAAAGATCTTCCAGAATCTCAAACACACGAAATAACACACCCTCGATCACAGTCCGTCGCTGATCTGCCCGGTCGATACACTTCGCTGTTGCCGACAACGTGAGACCAAACTCCGGAATCCAGTGCGGCGCGCCAAGCCCGGCGAGATCTGGAACTGCGAATGCTCCGGGAAAGGGGTCCTCGTCAGGCAATTCTGCCGACTCACTGCCGAACTGATCAACCGCAGGTCCGGCACCATTAATAGTGCCCTCCATAGAGAACAAGTGATCACCGGAGACAGAACCCATTATCGGTGCAGTCAAATAGCCTGGTCGCCGCTCGGAAGCATCTTTTGCCGGGCACAATACAAATGCCCCTGTCCCAAGATTGACCAGCGCCGCCTGCTCGCCCGGCTGGAATATTGTCAGCGCACCTGAGGCCTGGTCCGCCAGACTTGCTGACAATATGAGTTTCGTGCCAGGCCAGGGCTCGAGTTCGAGCCCGATACCGTCGCTTGATCCGATCTGGGGCAGTATTGATGCCGGTACATCGTAGTGAGCCAACAGGCTCGCCGACCAGTCCCCGGTATTAATGTCCACCATGGCAGTACGCGCCGCCATAGTCAGATCCGTCCGGTGGCACCGATCTCTTGTCCAGCACCACACCAGGTAAGTATCGAGATTGCCAAACAGCAGGCGACCACTGTGTATCGCAGCACGAAGCTCCGGATCCTGATCCTGCATCGAAGCGAGCTTCGGGCCGACATAGTGAGGTGACAGCAGCAGGCCCGTCACCTGAATCAATTCCTGTTCCAGATCACTCCGCCGGGTACACCATGACTCGGCACGCCTGTCCTGCCAGGAGATCATTGGTGTCTCAGGGACACCGGTTTCCCCATCCCATAATATGAAAGTCGAGCGCTGACTGGCGATTCCCAGCAACAGCGGGTGGTCATGGCCGTTCGGCAAACCACTGATGACGGTCTTGAGCAAATCCCTGGCAGTGTCCAGGTAGGTAGCCGGATCACCCTCTACGCGAAGGCCGTTGGTGGTGAGCGGCGGAGCGGCAACCCGTTGAACTGACTGAAAGCTTCCGTCTTTCTGCAATACCCCTGCCTTCAGAGAGGTACTGCCAAGATCAAGGCCTATTACAATATGACGATGTAGATGGCTGTTGATGTGAGCCTGCGATCAGTCTTCATCTTTCCGCCAGATCTGACGCGGCGCCCAGCCGTCAATCCGCATGAAATGCTCGGTGAACACGATCCGGTCCGGGTCGAGTCGCATCAACTGACCCTGTGGTGGCTGGTCGAGGCCGCTGCCCATTTCCCAGGATGAGGCCACCCACTTGAAGATTTTCATGCCGTGTTCCCACTCGGGGGTACCGATATCCAGCAAATTAGCCTGGCCGAAAACCTGTGCACCCATCGTGCAGGCCCAACCAGCCATCGGGTTCATCACCGTGAAGCCAACCCGCGGGTCGCGTTGCATTGCTTTGAGTTTCGGGCTGTTTGGCTGGGGAAAAATATAAATTTGCAGCCCGTCCGCATAGAACTCGACCGGACTGACAATCGGGGCGCCGCTTTTGCTGACGGTGCCTAATACCCCGATATTGGTCAGGGTGAGCACCCGATTGATATGACGCTCCAGCAATTCCCTGGGCATTTTTTTTGTCGGCCAGGGCTTTTCTTCAAGCCAGGGGTGGGCAGTGCTCATGGCGGTTCCTTTCATTCTTATTGTGGTGAATACCTGCGGAAATTATGACACCCGGCCCTGCTCCGAGTCCAACAGCAGGCCACCACGAGATGAACAGTACGACAATCCGTTTCTGTGACAGCCCTCCCGGAATACACAACACCTTTCTGGTATTTATATGCTACGGAAACCTGAACATAACAATAACAACACGACAGGATGACGATATTGAACACTATTAGCTGGATCACACTGGGAACGGGCATAGGCCTCGCCATTGCCGCGACGATTATTCTGGTGCGCGGACGACCCACCGCAAACAAACACGCAGCACCTGTCAAACAGCAGACCGGACGACCGGTCATCGCCCGGCCCATACCTCGCAGCTACCCGGGAGTTGCTATTCGTCCCCACCCGACTGCCTGTGACGCTGCCTGGGCGCAAAAGGGCAAGCGATATTTGACCAATGAAGTACCGGTACTTCCTCTGAAAGGCTGTGACCGAACCACGTGCCAATGCGAATATGCCGAGTATAGTGATCGCCGCGATGGCAAGGCTCGCCGTGCAACTTACGTGACTGCAACCGGGCTTGATACCGATGTCAGTGATGATCAGCGGGAAACGGGGTTCGACCGCCGCATACACTAACTGACCGATAGGTAGCCATATTGACCCGCCTGCCCCATAATTCGGGCATGAAATACCTTGCCCTCACATTCATGGTGGCCGCTGCGTTGTTATTCAGTGGTTGTGACAATGACCAGGTTGACCTCTCTTCACTGGGGGGGCTGGTTCCACTGACCTCACCAAGCGCCCCGGCCAGTGGTGAACCACATCTTGCAGTTGCCCTGGACGGCTCTGTGGTGATGAGCTGGCTGGAACCAGCGGAAGGCAAAAATTTCTCGTTCAAGGTATCAACACTGGAAGGTGACACCTGGTCAGCACCGGTCACCATCGCACAAGGAAGCGACTGGTTTGTCAATTGGGCAGACTACCCATCTGTCGTGCCGTTAACCGAATCCGAGTGGGCCGCTCACTGGCTGGTAAGAAATGGTGACCATACCTATGCCTATGACGTGGTCATCGCACGCTCATCTGATGGTGGCGAAACATGGTCGGACCCGGCACAGCCTCACACAGATGGCACCGATACCGAACATGGCTTTGCCTCTTTATTCCCGTGGAAAGACGGGATCGGAGCAGTCTGGCTCGATGGTCGTTTCTCCAGCAGGGAAAAAAGCGCCATGACCCTGCGCTTTGCGAATCTGTCTTATGATGGCGAGATTCTGGATGAGGGCGAAATTGACAACCTGGTATGCGACTGTTGCATGACCGACGTCGCCGTCGCGACCGACGGCCCGGTAGTGGTGTATCGCGGTCGAACCAAGGATGAAATTCGGGATCACCTGGTTCGCCGCTACGATGGTGAGCGCTGGTCTGATCCGATCGTGCTGGGTGATGATAATTGGAAAATAGCCGGGTGCCCTGTCAATGGCCCGGCAATTGCTGCTTCCGGAAACGATGTGGTGGTCGCCTGGTTTACTGCCTCACGACGAAATCCGCGGGTACAGATGGCGCGTTCCTCCGATGGCGGGCGTACCTTTGCTGAACCGATATTGGTTGATAGCGGCAAAGCCAGCGGCCGGGTTGATATCGTACTGCTGAACGATGGTGTAGCCATCGTCAGCTGGGCCGGGAAAAATGATGCAGGAAACGGCATCATCGCCATGCGCGCGGTACCGCCAAAAGGAGAGCTGGGCCCCATTCGGCTAGTTGCCGAAACCGATGTGTCACGCGCTGCCGGATTTCCACAAATGGTGAACACCAACAACCGGCTGCTGTTTGCCTGGACCAAGCCCGGTGACCCCGCGCAAATAGAAACTTTCTACTTGCCACTGAAATAGCGAATCCACATATCCTGATCAGTTAGTCGCGTCGACCCGGCACGGCTGACTAAGTAACTATTGCTGTCGGCGCCGATCCCCGGTGCCTGTTCCCTGGATATATGGAGGCAGCAAATGTTCAACACCTTACCTGGAAAACTGGCCATTCTTTCACTTCTGGCCATCCCGCTCTCGACACCGATCACAGCAAATGCTTCATCGGTCTATTTTTCGGAATACCTTGAAGGCTCGTCATTCAACAAGGCACTGGAAATATTCAATCATGGCGCGATTGCCGTCGAGAACCTGCAAATAGTGCTATATGCCAACGGCAGCAGTTCACCCTCTGCGACCATTGCTCTGAACGGATCGATTCCACCCGGTGGCGTCTTCGTGATCGCCGGATCAAGATCAAACCCGGCACTGGCCAGCCTGGCCGACCAGCTCAGCGGCAGCCTCAACTTCAATGGTGACGACGCCATCGGGTTGATATTGAACGGCGTGCTGGTGGATACCATTGGCCAGATTGGATTCGATCCGGGTGCCGGGTGGACTACGGATATCCTGTCCACGTTGAACATGACGCTGCGGCGCCGGCCTGGGGTAAGCTCCGGAGACAGCAATCCAAATGACGATTTCCTGCCGAATCTGGACCCTCTCACGGGCGAATGGGATGGCTTCAGTATCGACGATTTCTCCGATATCGGCCTGATCAACGCCCCGGTGGTACCGCTTCCCCCTGCAGTCTGGCTATTTGCCTCTGGGCTGGGCTTGCTGGGCTGGATACGGAAAAGACACCATCTGTCCAAACCCGCATGAAATCTGTCCAACAGTCGGTTATAGTAGCCCCGATTGCTGGCCTCTGCCCGCGATCGCACAACAAACTATCAAGTTAATACAGGAAGATTAAAATGGTTACAGGTACCGTAAAGTGGTTCAATGAATCTAAGGGTTATGGCTTCATCGAGCCGTCTGACGGAGGGGCCGACGTATTCGTGCATGCCTCAGCAATTGCAGGCGAAGGACACGCCAGTCTGGCAGAAGGCCAGAGCGTAAACTTCGACGTTGAAGAAGGTCCCAAGGGTCGGCAAGCCGCTAACGTTTCGCCGGCAAGCTAGACCCGACTCCCACACCACAGAAAAACAACCAGCCCCGCACTCTTTCATGCGGGGCTGGCTTTTCTGTGCGTGTTGGTTTGTGCGCGCTAGGAGCCTCTGAATACGGCCAGGTGGTCCTCGATAAACTGACTTAGAGAAATCGGATCTCGACCCAAAACCTGTTTGATCGTATCGGTCTTGTGATCCAGCCCGCCGGCGGCAATTCCGGCAAATAATTCACAGACGGCATTGAGATGCCATTCATCTGGTAGAAAATTCGCCAGTATTTCCCGATAGGCTTCCGGAGGCATATCGACATAGCTGATGGTGGTACCGAGCGCCTCGGTAAAGCGCTCCGCTACTTCATAAAATGACAGCAACTCTGGCCCCGTCACCTCGTAGCTTTTCCCGGCGTGACCCTATCCGGTAACTGCCTCAACTATCAGCGCTGCAATATCCCGGCTATCGCTCATACCGGTCTTGCCATTTCCCAACGGAAGGAAGATCCCCTGCTTATCCTTGATCGTGCCGGCGGATGACAAAAGGTTTTGCATGAAAAAATTTGGCCGAATCATTGTCCAGCTCATGCCGGAACCCTTGAGATGCTGCTCAACTGCATAGTGCATTGCTGGTATCGGGCTATCAGTATTCGCAACTGCTTCCATCGAAGATAATTTGACCAGGTGAGCGACTCCTGCCTTTGAGGCCGCGTCGATAAATTGCTTTTCCAGTGTCTCCTGTTTCGCGCTATTCGGCAAAATCAGGATCGCCTTATCGACACCCAGCAATGCCTCAGCGAGTATCGCCTGATCACCCATGTCACCAATCACCAGCTCAATGCCAGAATCCGTGAGTGAAGCCGCTTTTTCTGCATCCCGAACCAATGCTCTGCAGATCACACCCTTCGCAGCCAATTGCCTGGCTACTTCACCGCCGGTCTTGCCGGTCGCCCCTGTAAGCAAAATCACTCTCTAATTCTCCTTTTTTCCTGATTCATACCCGCATTTAGTCAAATTCCCGTTTCGCTGCGAGCCTTCATGATTTAATCTTGATGACATATCAGACAACAAAAAAAATAATATGTCTGCTCCTATCATATCCCTAAATGCCTACAAGGCACATCGGGCAAGTGCAGCCTACTACGCACTGCCACCACAACTCCGAACGACGGAGCGTGCGCGCCCGTTGCTTCAGGCTGTCTTTGACTATACTTTTGAGCATATTCCCAATGGTCAGCCTGACTGCCCGCATGAAGTCACAGAACGGGAAGCACAAGAAGTAGCGAGAAAGCTTTCAGAGTTCGGCAGTGATGGCACCCAGTCAGCACGAAAACGTACCATGGACTGGCTTCGAATCAACATGCTGCTCGAAGCATGGAAATCCACACAAAGGCACCTGAAGTTTACTGCAGAGTTCTAGCGGCCGATTGTCTCATCGCTGCCATACCAGCATTTGATTATTCGCAGGCATCCCGTGATCTGCCAGCAATTTCAATCCCTGTTCTTCTGCCAGCGCGTTGACGGCTACAAAATCCCGAATACCACTTTCCGTATCACGCTGACGCAAGAATGCGTCAAATGAAGCATTACTCTCGCTGGTAAACTCGCCTGCATAGCTAAACGGGCCATAGATACACAACAGACCACCCGCCTCCAGCACCTTCCCGACACCGGAGAAGAAATCTTCAACGCATTGCCATGACATGATATGAAGCGTATTGGCGCTGAATACAGCATCAACGGCAGACACCGGCCAGGGTCTGGTTCGAACATCAAGCTCGACGGGAGCAAGAATATTCTCAGACCCGTGACGATCAACCCATAAAGCCAACTCGATGAGATACTCCGCACAATCGCTTGGCTGCCAAACAAGGTGTGGCAACTTGCCCCCCAGGAAGGTGGCATGCTGTCCGGTACCACTGCCTACCTCCAGCACTCTGCTCCGGTCTCCGAACGTTTCTTCCAGAATGCGCAGTATCGGTTCGCGGTTTCGCTCAGCAGCGCTGGAAGTTCCAGTGAATTGTGTTTTGACTGTCACAACAGAGTTCATTAACCGGCATCATCGCATATTCATGCACTCAGTTTTTGTTGTGCCATCGGCGGACTATCGGGCGAGGCACGCAGCACCGAAACCTTACCCTTGCCGTTCAGGTGTGCAATACGGCTGCTACCGAGTTGACAGGCCGTCAGCAATACTCGCCGGGTAAGGCGAAGGAAAGCAATCGTATCGCCTTTAACATTCGGCACTATTGTGCCGACACCTATATTCGCTGTAAAAATCCGCTTATCGTCGCATGATGCCAAAGTCATCTGCGCTGCAACACGCGCTTTCTCCGCAACGACCAGGGCAGCCTCAAGATCTGCCTCCGGCAGGATAATCGCTACTTCATGACTATCTGCCTGGCCGGAAAAACCTGCCGTTCCTTTTACACAGTCTTTGAGAATATATGCTATCGCATCCATGATTTCCTGCGCGGGTGGGGGGGCCTTTGCATTCGACGGATCACCGATACCAATCATCAGCAGAGACAATGATTTGCCCTCTGCCGAGCAGGTTTCCCAGGTTTTGGCCAGAGCACTTTCAAACACCTCGACCGGGCTTTGATCGGCAACAGGTCCCGCTTCGGAAGAACGACCACCGTTTAGTGATCTCATGACCTGACGCAACTGCTCTCCTTCACTGATCGCACTCATCATTGTTCGATAGGATTCGCGTGACTTCTCCAGAGATTTTCGAACCTTCCCGTATACCGCCTGTATCTCGTCCGGCGCATCGTCCGGCGCCTTGGCAATAAATCGCATTGTCGGCTCGGAATCAAAATTATCCAGTGATTCATCCAGTTTTTTCAACGGCACAGAAACCGCTTCACTCAGTGTTGTTGCAAGCCGCTTGCACATCCAGATAGCAGCAGCGGCCCAAATCAAGGCCAAGACCAGCTGGATAAATAGTGTGGTCTGTACCCCAGCTAATGACTGGATGCGAAATACCCTCCAGCCATTTTCCAGTTGCTTGTGTGCTGCAAGGTACCTTCCGGAGCCTCGATTCTTTTCCATGAGCCCGGAGAATGTGAAACCCTCCGCTGTCGCACCATCCACTACTGGTGCAAGTAACGGATGATCTGAAAGATTATCAAAGGCGTTAAACCACACGCCTTCAGATGCGAGAATGACCCGCCCGTTTTCATCAGTCAGCACCGAAAATGTACCTGAGGCAGATTCATCGGCGCCAAATGCTCCCGACAGTTTTCTGAGGTTCAACCGTGCATGGACAATGCCCCGAACCATGCCGGAGCCCGGTTCACTTACCGTACCAGTGAGCGGGGCGCTGATATCAACCAATGCATCGTATCGTGGAGCCGGCCCCCTGGTGGCAGGTGATACAAATACCAGACCAGTCAACATCGGCTGGTTAAAGTATTGAAGATCCGATACCCCGGCCAATGGCCCGTTCCACTCTCGAACATGATCGTCAGCAAATGCGGTTGCGGCAAGTATCTGCCCCTTTTCATCGGCTACCAGCATGGTAACGAGCTCGGGATTCATATCATGAAAATGCTGCAGCCATCTCGCAAGAGATGCCCTGCCGATCTGCTCCTGAGCACCCAGCTGCCCGGCAAATTTCCGGATCCGGGCAATCTGCTGCTCAACCTGCTGATTCAGGTTTGCGACAATCGGTTGTAATGCACCACCAAGTTGAGCAGCTGCTTCCTGCTGCGCAGCACCCGCAGATCCCGCAGCCAATATCACCGGTATACTCAGCGCCGGTGCGATACCAACGATACACAAGCCAACGAGCAGCCGTTGGCGTACAGTCGGGAATCGCGCCCAGGTTTTTTGTTTTAGTGCCGTTGCCTGCGGGTTACAAAGCTGTATCACCATCAGCAGCGCCCCGGCTGCAATCAATATGCCAACAACCGCAACACCCAGTAACCACGCCTGATCGTATTCAAGCAGAGAAATCAGATTCAAGGATATGCCCACGCTGTATGCATCAAGATCCGAAATGCTACTTCCTCCGCCATAAAATTGGCGGGAAAGCGATCACAGTTTGAGCATTGCTCAGTCTTCCAGCGCCGTAACTACCAATCGATGAGGCCCCCTAAAGGCAGCGAAGCACCATTGGTACCGGCCAGGACAAGCTGATCAACCGCCTGGGCAGGCAGCTGCAACCTTGCCACCGGCCAGCTATCTGCCCATGGCCACGGTTTTACTGTGTGCCTCGCCGGCTCCGATGATCCTTGGGTCAGGGTACTTTGCCATGCCCGCTCGATCAGTATTGGAGCGAGCACAGCTTTGGCATGTATCAATACAGCTCCGCTCCATTGCCACTCGGAGAAAACCAGTAGCACCAGCACAATGCCTTTAGACCCGAACACGGTTGGAAACTCTGCGCGACCAGGTATTGATCAATAACGCCAGCAGAATCGCTACTATCCCAAACCACACTTTCTGCATGGCCGAAGTTGCTGTCCGGGGATAGGCTAAAGCCTGGGTCGCCTGGCCACGAGGTCTTGTATTGGCAGGCCGGCTCGGTTCTTTTTCAACGGCAAGAAAGCTGGTATAGCGACTGGCTAGCTGATGATTTAACGCAACACTGATCATGCTGCCCCGCAGAAAATCTGTTTCACCCACCAGTGCTATCTCATCATCGAGTGCGGATATCTTGTCGCGAGCCCAAAGATTTGCTATTCCCCGGTTGGAAAGCCTGACATTTTCCAGCGACAACGCCTGCTGCCATTCTCCATCCGCTCCCTCCCCGGACACCGTGAGCTCCCCTTTCACCTTTTTCAGACGAGCAGTCATCACCAATGGTTCACCCATATATAAATCGGGTATTACAGTTGGATACCCTTCCGGAACAATACCTCTCGGCCAGGTCAATACTATATTGCGTGATACGGGGTGCTCGAGCAGGCGAAACAGCTGATCCATTTTCTGCTGCACCTCATCGAGTTTGCCGATGTAGGTAAAAGTACCACGACCAAACCGGGCCGCCTTGCGCATGAAGTAACTATTTGGTGCGGAGCCGATACCGACGGTAAACAGCCGGCTCGAACCAAGTGATCGTTTGATCAGCGCGAATAATTCCTGCTCATAGCTCACCGCGCCATCGGTAATGAAAACAACCTGGCGTAACCGTTCACTATTCTCAGCACCTCGTTTCAGTGCGTAAAGTATTGCCGGAATCATCTCGGTGCCACCATTTGATTCGAGATCGGCGATATAGCGCAGGGCGATGTTCAGGTTTTTTTCCGTAGCCGCGCGGGATGACCGGAAAACAGCATTTGTGGTGCTGTTAAATTGAATCACATTAAACAGATCTTCCGAACCCAATGACCGAACCGCCAGCTGCAACGCCGCTTTTGCCTGTCTGATCGGCTCTCCGCCCATAGACCCGGAAGTATCAATCACAAACACTACTTCCCGTGGTAACAGTCGTGCTTGCTGTTTCTGATCCGGCGGCAATACCATTAGCAACGCATAGGTCTCTCCACCGTACTGTTCAGTAAACAACGCAGCCCGGGGCGCCTGGCCGGGTGTTGGTTCCCAACTGAGGTCGAAATCCCTGTCCATTGGCTCGTTTTCCTGTAACAAACTGATCGAGTACAAATCCCCTTGCCGCACAATCTGGATATCGTGGTAAGTACTGGAAATGCGAGCCAGCGGAATGCCGGGGTCAAGGTCAATCGTCAGCTTGATTGGCCCGGCTTGAGATCCCTGATCGGCACTGATTGCTGCGGGTGCCGGATAACGTGGGGTGATTGCCATTGGGAAACGCAGGTTGAACACCCCGTTACGATAGGAAACTTTCTGCAGGTAGGTTATCTCGACAGTCAGCTCCTCTCCGGGCGGAATATTCGCTACGGCAGTCGCGAACAAATTTGGGCGGCGCTGTTCTGTCAATGCAGCCTTTTTGCCCTCGCTCCTTGCCTTTCTGAACAGTTCCCTGGCTTCCTCTTTCTCCCGAACCTCGCCAACAATAACCCTGTCACCCATTTGAATTTGCATCGCGTTGACTGCAGCAGTTTCCGGCAACGGAAACACGTACAGACCTTCAGACCAGACTCGAGCGGGATTTCTGAACCGCTGGCTGACGGTCACCTCGGCCACCATTCCGCTGATGCTGATATGGGTGTGAGACAGCAGCTGTAATGCGGGCTCGTATTGCCCGAGCTGAGCGGTTCGCAGTAACAGCTCTCCGCGCCCAACCTCATCTAATGTCCGCGCAGCAGTGGCCACCCCTGCCTGGAAACCGAGAATTATCAAAATCAGCCGGATCGCCATTGAACTTCCTCCTGTAAATAACACGCCCATTAAACAGTTGGAAAATGGCTGACAGGCGATACATTGTGATGAATTCTGGCAGTCAGAATTCATCACAATCGATCACCACGGTTCCTTTTTTCGGTCCTATGCTTTCAATCTCCAAATAAATACAGGACTGACATCATGAAAATAGTGCAAACGACTACCACACTGCTCGCTTTAACACTGTCATTGTTACTACCCGGCATCAGCATCGCCGAACCCGAAACACATGAAGGCAAAAGAGCCGCGCTCTTTACCGGCACTGCAGTGGTCGGCGGGGCTCTGGGTGGACCAATCGGATTATTTGCGGGTGCAATCGCCAGCATGTGGCTGGGTGAGAATGTTGCCAAGGGCTATGAATACGACAGCCTGGAACAAGACCTGCAAGACGTACAACTCACCAGTAAAAACAAACAGCTCAAGCTTGAGCGAAAAATTCTGGATGCTGCCGAAACAACTGCCCGATACCAGCGTCTTGCCTCCGAGACCCTGAAGTTTCAGGTGTTATTCCACACAGGAGAAAGCGCACTGCTGGCCGACAGTGAGAATCGTATTTCGCAACTCGCCCAGTTTCTCGCCGAGCAGCCCAGTATGAACCTGCTGCTCAGCGGTTATGCCGACCCCCGTGGTGATGATACTTACAACGAGCAGCTTTCCGCCCAGCGAGTGGAAAGCATCACCGAGTTATTCGAAGCCTGGGGTGTACCCAGAACTCGAATCACCACCCGGAGCTTCGGCGCCAGCCAGTCTCAGGCTGCTGAAAAAGACTATGACGCTTACGCTCTGGAACGGCGCGTCACGATCGAACTGCTCCCCTCGATCAACGATGCAAGCGTGGCTCGCACAACCAGGCCCTGAATAATGTTGTCGTATCTCCAGGGCTTGGGGGGCAGAATACTGCCCCCCTTTTTTTCGGTGTTAATATCCCCCCATGCCCAAACTGATCGCGATTGTCGAAGATGAGGCAGCATTGGCTGCCAACTACCAGGATGCCTTCCGGCAGCAGGGTTACCGGGTTGTTCACTACCCGGATCGTGCCACGGCTGTGGCCGGCTTCGAACAACGGCTCCCGGATCTGGTCATTATCGATATCGGCCTGGGCGAAGAGCCGGAAGGGGGGTTTGAGCTATGCCGGCTGTTGCGCCAGCGTTCGACCGCCTTGCCCATCATCTTTCTCACAGCACGGGACAGCGATGCGGACAAGGTATCGGGATTGCGGCTTGAAGCAGATGACTACCTGACCAAGGACATCTCTCTGGTACACCTGATGGCGCGCGTGAATGCATTGTTCCGGAGAATCGAGGCACGCGATACCACCTCCGGTGATGCCGGAACCATCCGGCAGGGTCCACTGGAGATTGACATGGACTGTGCGACAGCCTCGTGGAACAATCAGCTGATCGATCTGACTGTTACCGAATGCTGGATTGTGGCAGCACTTGCCCGGTACCCAGGTCATTTGAAAACCCGTGACCAGTTGATGGAAGCCGGAAAAATGGTCGTGGAGGAAAACACGGTCACTTCAATGATCAAACGGATACGAAGCAAAATCCGCGAAGTTGATGCAACAGCCGATCCTATCCAGACAGAATACGGAATGGGCTATCGCTGGCGGCCGGAGACCGAATGAGGCTGCGCCTTCAGCTCATCCTGGTCAGCCTGCTCGCTCTCTGTCTTCCCTGGGCAGGTTGCACCTACATAAAAGATATGGAAACAGTGCTGCGACAAGGACAACAACAGGCACTGTTGTCCACCGCACGAGCTGTCGCAATGACCATCAATGCGCGTCCGGAGCTGGTCGATGAACTGGTTGTTGCCGAAGAGCCGGAACGAACCGGCTCCACACTATACAACCATGTTTTCAACGGGCATGCGATTGCAGACGGATACCCCGATGAATGGCGCAATGCCAGCGATGATTTTCAGAATTTTTCCGGCCGGGTCAACTTCTACGCAGCAACCAATGCTGCAACCACATGGCTCTATTTCGATGTGGCGGATACCACAGTCAGCTATCACAACCCTTCGCTACCCGGTATTGCGAACGGAGACTATATCCTGCTTGCGCTCATCGATAATGGAGCGACACAATACTTCTGGCTAACACCCGAAGCACCGGGTGAGCTGAGTGCACGAAGCCTGCTCGGCGACCAGCTGATAACAGATTCACGAATTCGCGGCGCATGGCGAGACACAGATTCCGGATATCAGCTGGAACTCAGCCTCCCGGCAGCAATGCTGGGAGACCGTCTCGGTTTTGCTGTGGTCGATAGCGCTGCGCCCGGATACTGGACAGGCAGCATGCACCCGTCAGGCCTGCCCGGAAAAATCATTCACCAGAGTGTCCCGCTGGCTTCGGTGCTGCAGCTATTTCCGCAGGAGAACCTGCACCTGTCAGTGGTCGATACCGAACATTGGCTACGGGTATCTACCGGTACACCCGACCGGAAATCAGCAGCCACGGAAACCGGGCTGTCAGGCACATGGCTACTCGGGGCACTCTATCGGTGGCTCATGGATGCCCCCTCCATCGCCAGCCAATACGGAACACCTCGCCAGGGAAAACTCATACGGGAGGAAATTCTGGCTGCGTTGAACGGGAACAATCAGGCAGCCTGGTATACCCGGGGCGACGGAAGCGATGGCGCAATCGTCAGCGCTGCATTTCCGGTCATCAGAAATGAAACCATCGTTGGTGCGGTGGTTGCAGAACAAACCAGCGATGAGGTTCTGTCACTCACTAATACAGCAATGACCCGCCTGCTGCTGATTACCCTGGTCGCGACATTGATTATTGGTTTCGGGCTCGTCGCATACGCAAGCTGGCTGTCATTCCGTATTCGCCGGCTCAGCAATAATGTGACCGCAGTGATGACACCCGATGGCAGTCTTTCGGGCAAGTTCCCGAAGCAATGGGGAGGCGATGAACTCGGGGACCTGGGCCGCAGCTTTGGTGAGCTATTGAGCCGTGTCCACGAGTACACGGAATACCTGCGAACACTTTCATCCAAACTCTCACATGAGTTGCGTACACCGTTGGCAGTAGTCAGAAGCTCTCTCGATAATCTTGAACAGACTCAAACCGAGCGACAGACCCGGAACACCCTCGACCGGGCGCGGCAGGGCAGCGCTCGTCTGAGCCATATCCTTAATGCAATGAGTTCCGCCAGCCGGGTTGAGGAGAGTATTGAATCTGCTGATAAGGAACTCCTGTTGCTCAACGATTTTCTCCATAGCAACGTAGCCGGGTATCGTACTGCCTACTCCGATCAAACCATTGACCTCGAGATAACAGAACAATTGCTCAGCATTGAGGCATCGCCCGAGCTACTGGCACAGATGCTGGACAAGCTCATGGACAACGCTGCCGATTTTTGCCCGGACGAAGGCAGAATTCTGTTCAAACTTGCCGAACGTGATGGTGACGCCGAAATTACAGTTTCCAATGACGGGCCGCCCTTACCTGAAGCAATGGGCATGCAGCTCTTCGACTCAATGGTATCAATAAGAATGAACAAAGATGACAAACCGCATCTTGGGCTCGGTCTGACCATAGTAAGATTGGTCGTGAACTTTCATCAGGGCAGCGTTGCTGCGCGGAATCTCGAAAATGACGCAGGCGTGTGCTTCACCATCACACTCCCGCTCAGTAACAGCAGGACAACAACATGACCGAATTCGGAATTGTCATGGAAGCCTCTCCAGGCTACACACCCGGACTGGCGGTAGAGATCGAAGCCATGGGGTTCGACTACCTGCTCTGTCCCGACACGCAGAATCTTAGTCCCGATCCATACGGGCAACTGAACCTCGCTGCTGCAGCAACAACCACGCTGCATCTGGGTACCGGAGTGACCAATCCCGTCACCCGTGATGCCGCTGTGACTGCAACGGCCATCGCAAGCCTGCAACAGGAATCCGGTAACCGCGCTATCTGTGTGATCGGGCGCGGTGATTCGTCGGCAGCACATATCGGCAGGAAAAATGCGACGACTGCGCAACTAAAGCGCTATGTAGAAAACATTAGCGCCTATATGCGCGGTGAGGAAGTCGACCTGGGTGAAAAGCACAGTGGACTGCGCTGGCTGGACCCGGCCATCATTCCACCTGCACCTGTTGATATCGCCTGCACTGGCCCCAAAACCATTCGCATGGCCGCCGATGTTGCCGACCGAATCAGCTTTGCTGTCGGCAGCGCCCCCGAGCGCCTGCAGTGGGCACTCGATACCCTGAACCAGCGCCTCGCAGAAACCGGCCGTGACCGAAGCTCACTGAATGTCGGCGCATTCATCAATGTGGTATGCGACCCGGATGAACAGCGTGCGATTCAGTTGGGGAAAATGATTGCCGGTATGGTCGCCCATTTTGCCGGCATCAAAAATGCACCTGTTGATCACCTGCCACCGCAACTGAAAACCCTGGCAATCAAAATGCAACAGCAATACGACATGACGCACCATGCCCAGGAAGAAGGATCACACCTTGAGCTGGTGGACAATGATTTTATCGACTGGTTTTCGATTTGCGGGCCACCGCAAAAATGTATCGATCGTTTGCAGCCGCTCATCGAAATGGGACTCGATCACGTATATGTACTTGGAGGCTCGCCTGTTCCTCACCCGCACGGGGAGCGACAAGCCGGGTTAGTCGAGCAAACCAGATTATTTGCAGCAGAAGTGATGCCGAAGCTGAAAACCTGCCTCTAGCCTGTCAGATACCCGTGATCGCAAAATCCAGCGCGTTAAGAATTTCGTAGCGTTGATTCTCAACGGAACATACCGGGGTTTGCAGAACCGATACGGGAATACACGCAATCTGTGGTGTCAGTAACACACAAGGACGGTTTTCCACCCGGACTATCGGGCATAGATGCTCGATCACGTTATCCCCGGTGCTACTTGCCAGCGGAATCACAATCCGCGTAGACAGGTTCTCAAGCAACTTATTCTGAACATCAACGAAGTACGGAATTACACCGGCTGTTTCCTTGTTCGGATTTGGATAAACTGAAAACTGACTCATTCTAGAAGCTCCGGTATTCCTCCCCGAATATACCGTTCGCATCAACAGAAGCATTATAAGAATCAATGGCGTTCTTGTTGTTTTGCACCCAGTCAGAACGCGCCTGCTCTCTGAGCCTCTCGCGGAGCGCTTGTTCCAGAGTGGCAGAAAGATTGATATTCAGGCCCTTTGCCTTCATTAACAAGTCACTGTTAATACTCAGATTAGCAGCCTGTTTTGCCGCTTTGCTATCGAAAAGTTGCTTCATGAGGCTCTTACCACGCATAATCTATGCGCATAGATTATGCGCATTCTCATCACATCAGTCAAGACTGCGCCCTACCAGCCACCACCACCTCCGCCGCCTCCCCCGCCTCCGGAAAATCCCCCGCCTCCGCCGCCGGAAGACGAGCCCGGTGCAACCGATGCTAAAGAGATTGCCGAGTCGAGAGAGCTGCCAACATTGTCGGCAAAATTACCCAGTTGCATGGAGTTGAAATGGCCACGGTACCAGTGAGGATGATAATCATTGCCCCCAGCCTGCAAAGCCGAAAACACACTGGCAAACTGAGCCGACCAGGCCTGCTCCACGCCAAGTGCCAATGCAAACGGTAAATAACGCTCGAATAACTCGGGTGTTTTCTCCGGCGGGTTACGGAGATCAAGATCTTCCTGCTCGGCCACTTCAAGATACAACTTGAAACCCTCAAGCTTATCAAGCAACCGGCGCCCTCTTTGTGTCGGCGCCCGCATCAGATAGTAAAAAACACCATGAAGAAAGAAGTTTGCCACGAAAACCGCGATCACAGCCGGTACACCAAGACCGGTAATCCCAATACCCACTGCAACGGCCATCGACAGCAGCAAGGATGGAAGCAATAGCGGCGAATTGATGAAAAAATAGATTTTTTCATAGTTCTTTTTCAGTGCGATATTGTGGTGAGTCCGGGCCAAAGAAATTTGTGCGTGGTTCTTGCTGTCCAGCGCAAGCTCCGACCCTTCGGCAAACAGTTTTGTATACAGCACCTTCTCACCGGGTGCGAGCGGCTCTCTGGAAGCCTGCTTCGTCAATACATAGTCGTCCCCCGTATCATCAATCTCGATATACCCCTTCACTGCAAGATTGATCACCGCGGCCGTCAGTGTTTTGTTGTCGTAACCCATTTTTGAAATAAACCGCGCCGATGCAGGTGAATAACCCTTTGGCGGTTGATAGTGAGGAAAAATCACCCCGGATTCCGGATCCTGACCGTACTTTGACCAGACGTAGTACAGATAGCATCCGGACAACACAAGTACCAGCAACGACAGCAGTAAACCAAGATTGTCCTTCAGCAGGTACCCGATCCTGTCCACGGTACCCGGTTCATCAACATGCCCTTTCGGCCAGCCAACTACCAGTGTCAGCCCCTCTCCGACACCAAGCGACTCCGTCGCCCGGATCATCGCCCGGCTATCCGTCGCATCACCGGTCACATCCTGGCGGGTGCTGCCTTTTCGCCCGGTATATCCCTCAATCGTGATTGCAGCACCCGGAATACCGCCAGGCAATATTACTGTCGCACTGGCACTGTCGATCGGAAACCCCCAGCCGTTCCCGGTGACGTTCCAGTACAACTCATCATGATCATCGAAGAAACCAAGCTGGCGATCCGTAAGATATCGAATCGTATAGGTGTATTCACCAGGAGCAAGGAGCACATTATTCCGACCCGCATATACCCGCACGCCATTGGGGCGCTTTGTGGTGTAGAAAGCCTCGGCACCGCCATCACGACGAACATCAAGCACTTCAAACAATACCTTGTAGTGATTGCCAAGCTGGTCTTTATAGTCCGTCGGAAAATCCCGATAAATCCCGCGGCGAATATTGCGCCCCTCGCCACGCACCCGGATAGTCTCGACAACTGTCATCGAGCCATCAGCTGCAACCGTGATCTCGCTGTTATAGGACAGAATGCGCTCGTCAGCACTGGCATTCACCATAGCGGCTGATGCCCAGATCAGACCAAAGCAAACCAGCAATAACTGTTTCATTCAGCTTAACTCGATCTCGGGCGCTGACCGGACATCAGTACCCGAGGCTGCAAAAAACTCCGCTTTCCGAAACCCGAAAAATTTTGCAATCAGCAAATGTGGAAAAGACTCAATACGAGTATTCAGAATTCGCACAGCACCATTATAGAATCGCCGCGAATACTGCAGATAGTCCTCTATCTCTGTGAGGTCTTCCTGCAATGCCAGAAAATTCTCACTTGCCTTGAGATCCGGATAGTCCTCGGCCAGAACCATCAGGTGATGCAAGCCGACCTGCATCTCATCCTCGATCGCTGCCTTGTCTGATAACTGTGTGGCTGCAGCACTGCGTGCACGCAGCTCGGTGACGGTGGTCAGTATCGCCTTTTCATATCCGGCATAAGCCTTCACTGCTTCCACCAGCTGAGGTACCAGATCGTATCGCCGCATCAACTGCACATCGATATCGCTCCATCCCGCTCGTACCTGGTTACGATCTCTCACCAGCCGGTTGTAGAGAACTATGGCCGCGAGAACCAGAAAAATGACAAAGATGAGAAATACAGTAGCCAACTATGATGTGTCTAAATCCCAGGGATCAACAAGAATGGTCTCGACTGGTGAAAAAGTAACACCATCAAATACAAGAGTGAATGCATACCCCCTCCATTTGACCGGCAGATAGAGCAGCCGCCCGTCTTCCGGATATTGCAGAAACAGCCTGGCAATATTGCTTTTTACTTTCTCATCCTCCGCTTTCAGTCCACCCAGAGGTTTTGCCCGCGCCCTCACAGCATCGATATGTTCTTCATAAGGGCTCCAATACTCAGGTCGCCTTTCAATATCCGGTTTTCCTTCAAGGAGCTCCATCAATAGCTTCTGCTGCTCATCCCTGTCTTGCGGCAGCAGTGCAACAGCGAGAATGGGCGCAGCCCATGGCTTGGCTTTCAGTACCCCCGCTTCAATCAACGACTCGTTGATATCTTTCTGCGGCACGACTTCAAACCGATCGACAACAAAAACCATGTAATACGGCCGCTCCTCATAAATCGAAGCTGTGCCGTAGATCAAAGCAGACAGCTGAATGATCGCAATAACCGATAAATCAAACACCAACCTGGGTTTTTTCGGCTTGTACAGCATCAGTGTCAGTGATGGCCCCAGAATCAGGTCGACACCAACCAGCATGCCAATGACCTTGAATGCCCCGGACATCCGCAGATAGGGATCGGGGTACCACAGGAAATAAATTATCGCCAGCACACTGCCCACGACAGCAGTGCTAATGGAAAGGTGAATCAGAAATGCTTTTTTCTTGGTCATTTCCGCGCCCCGAATATTATTTCGGAGCAGGCCGCTTGACCTGTGACTCGACAAACCCCTTCATCTCCGACATCCGGTCACGCCAGGCGGTCAGATTGGGATGAGCCGAGTAATCCAGCTTCCTGCCCAACTTTGTCAGCAGATAAACCGCCAGAGCGAAATCGGTTACACCGAGTTCGCCCAGAATATACTCCCGGCCTTCCAGCTGCTGGTCGAGCACTGCGAGCAACGGCTGGAGTGATTCAAGATCTGTTTCCTCACCTGCCTTCAGCGCACCCATCGCTGTCATCAGGTGACAACTTTGCCAATGAAGCCAACGATCAACCTCTGCCCTGCCCTCTATATCAGTGGGCACGCCGCAGGTCTCGGGGAATTTTGCCGCCAGGTAACACAGGATCGCATTGGATTCCCAAAGATTGAGATCACCATCGACCAGCGCCGGCACCTTGCCCATCGGGTGGATTTTCAGATACTCGGGTTGTTTGGTTTCCTGCTTGGCAAAATTAACCTGATGAATTTCGACATCAAGATCATAGTGCTTGATGAAGGCCACCACTTTTCTGTTATTTGGCGTAACCGGAAATGTATAAAGCCGCATGATAATCCTCCTGCTTACTAATCAGTTGTCACAGTGATGCTGTTCATCGTATCGCCCTGCTCTACGGCATCGACAATATCCTGCCCGTTCACCACCTTGCCAAATACCGTGTGCCGGCCGTCAAGATGCGGCGTGGGCCCGTGGGTAATAAAAAACTGACTGCCGTTGGTACCCGGCCCTGCATTAGCCATCGAAAGCGTGCCGGTTTCATGGGTTAAAGGATTGCCGTCAAATTCATCCTCAAACCTGTATCCCGGACCACCCATTCCGCTACCAGTAGGATCGCCCCCCTGGATCATGAAATCAGGAATCACACGATGAAAACTCACTCCATCATAAAACCCTTCGCCTGCCAGGAATAAGAAGTTGTTCACAGTCTTGGGGGCATGCTCGGGAAAAAGCTCAAGCTCGATAGTGCCGCGTGAAGTCTCAATGCTTACTTTATAGACCTTGCTCTCGTCTATTTGCATTTCCGGCGGCTGATCCCATTGTTGGTCGGTCATTCGGTCACTCCTGCAATCGTGGTAAAAAACTGGCTGCCACTTTACTGGCTTAGGCGAAGGCGTTCAATACGTCGGCCCAGCCATATGAAGCCCAATAGCCCGAGGGCGATGTTGGAAATAGCCGAGGCCATGAAAATACCCGTCATCCCATAGGACATCTTGAGCAGCAACGCCAAAGGAAGCAGTAATATAAGTGTTCGGGTGGCTGAAATCACCAGACCCGGCAGCGGGTATCCCATGCCATTAAATCCGGCACAGGTGATCATTACCATACCGTAGGCTCCATAGCTCAGCGCCATGATCCACAGATACTGCACAGCGACTGGCCTGATCAGCTCATTGTCGCTGAACAATGACACCACAGGATAGGCGAGCAGCGCCAGGATCACTGCCAGAGCCAACCCCCACCACAGACAAAACTTTGCGATCTTCATTCGCGCTTCCGCAACCCGGTCCAGTTTTCCCGCCGCATAGTTCTGCCCCATAAAGGGGCTGGTCACTGCTGATAGTGCAAAAAAAGCGATCAGAACCATCGGCTCGATACGCATCGCCACACCAAACCCCGCCACTGCAGTAACACCAAAGGTCGCCACCATCGCCACGATGATGCCATTGGAAACAGGTACAATTGCATTGGTCGCCATCGCCGGCAAACCCACCTTCAACATCTGTCGCCACGAATTCAGAATGTTCCCGATGGCGGTAAACGGTGTAGCAAAAACCCGCAAACTCACATGCAGGTATACCAGCGTGACAATCAGCATGATCCCATTGGCCACCAGCGTCGCCAGCGCTGCACCCGCAATTTCCATGCGTGGGAACCCGAACCAGCCAAAAATAAATATCGGGTCCAGAACCGCGTTGATCACCGCAGCCATGGTAATGAGTTTGCCTTCCAGCAAAGAATTACCGCGTGCCCGAACCGCCGCTAGACAGGTCCACATCACCGCCGCAACAGGCTCGGAAAAATACCAGATCCCCATGTAGTCACTGACCATGGGCAGCAACTCATCCGTTGCACCCAGCAACCGGAACAGCGGCCCGATGGTCATCAGCCCGATCATGCACAGCACCAGGCTGGTCAGCCCCGCAAGCACTGCAGTATCCGTGGTCAGCCGCCGGGCAAGCGCATTATCGCTCCGGCCGATCGCACGAGAGATACAAGAAGCGCCGCCCGCCTCAAACCCGATGGTGATACTCACCAGCAGCCAGACCACCGGAAAAGTGAAACTGATTGCCGCCAGTGGCCCCTCACCCAATAGTGATACAAAAAACAAATCCACCGCATCAAAGGAAATAATCGCCAGCAGCCCGAAGGCCATAGGCGTCGCCTGGCGGCGCAGATGGCCGGCTACCGGCCCTGTGGTGAGATCTACAGACAAAACGGAACTTCTTAATTCATTCGATGGGAATGATTATCAGATAAAATCATCTGCAGTGGTATCTCTGTTGAGCGAGTCTCAGCTCGTTACCCGGTTTTCACCAAAAGCAGCAATCCCGGCAACCAATTAATGGTTGGCCGGAATCGAAGGAGTACAGGTCATGAAGTCAGTCATTCGAACCTCATTTATTGCCATCCTGCTGTCCATGGCCGGCCCAGCCATCGCAGGTGAGGTCATCGAAATCGTTATGGTCACCAGCGAAGGATCCATCGAGATCGAGCTCTACGCGGATAAAGCCCCCATTACCGTGGGCAATTTTTTGCGTTACGTTGATGGTGAACTTCTGAATGGCGGATCCTTCTACCGCACAGTGACCTATGAGAATGACAACGGCAATCCGAAAATCGAAGTCATCCAGGGGGGTACCGGTCGCAGCGGCAAATCGCTCCCACCCATCAGCCATGAGACCACAGAACAAACCGGCATCCTGCATACCGATGGAGTGATCTCGATGGCGCGTGGAGATGTGGGCACCGCAAGCTCGGAGTTTTTCATATCAATCGGCGATAACCCCGGGCTTGATTTCGGCCAGTCTCGCAATCCAGACCAGCAGGGCTTCGCAGCCTTCGGCAAAGTCACCAGTGGAATGGATGCTGTCAGGAGAATAAGCGGCTTGCCGGTGAATACCGCTACAGGTTCTGCCTATACGAAGGGGCAAATCCTGAGTGATCCGGTTGTTATTGTGAGTGTTTCAAGAAAGTAACCTTGCCGCACGCTGCAAACGCTGATCCAGCGTCACAACTTCTGCTCGAAGGTAGCTTGCCAGCCAAAGATAGCTGGCATCGTAGGTAGTAAGCCGATATTCACCGGCTAATTGTACTGACTCCAGGTGATCAATCGAGACAGCAGTGATGTTCATGCACTCAAGCAATGAAAATGCCTCCAGTAACTTTTTTGACAATTCCGGGTAGGCTGCAATTTTTTTCAAACAAACACTTGCAAGCTCGTACCAAAGCAAGGTTGGCGCAGCCAACTGCTTACCTTCGATTTGTTCAACTACCTCATCAGCACCCGGTTCCCCGAACAGCACTGCAGCAACAGCGCAAGCATCAACGACCAGCATCGCGATCTGCCCGAATCATATCGACTGCCTCGGCAGGAGTAGCTATACCATTAGCTCTGACTTGAGCCAGTACCGCGGCAGCGGTGAGCGATGTTGCTGATGGCACAACCGCGTTCTCAAGGATCGCCATCAATTCCCCCTGCAAAGACCGATGATGCAGGGCTGCGCGTTGCCGCAGCATTTCAGCAAGCTGATCCGGTACATTCTTGATCGACAGGTTCACCGGCATCTCCATATCCTCATAGATCTGTAATGGTGCCATTATAGAACCATTCGCTATGAGAACCCATATAGCCAGACCATTATTATTGGTGGTCTGGCCAGCTGCCATGCCAATAACCTGTATTGTTAACAAGAAATTCTAGACGAAAAAAAACCCGGGTGGAGGGACCCGGGCTTTTAGGTTTTAGTCTCTGGAGGTTAGTTACTTCATCCAGTATCGCGGCACAAACTCCTGTTTTTTGAACCTTCCGGCGAAGCCAGGGGGAAGACAACGCCGGTTTTTGTGGTTCAGCTTCATAAGCTCTGTTGCATTCGATGGGGAGAAGTATAGAGAACCTCACCTAAACAGCCGGTTTCCGGAACATTAACAATAGTTAATGTTGCCAGATGGGTGTTTTTACCTTCTAATACATTAGCTTAGTCGAACACCACTTAATATAACCCTTGCCCTCAGCAGCTTTCCATGCGCATTTTAGTCATCGAAGACGACAGCAGTGTCGCCAGTTTCATCACCCGCGGTTTCAAAGAAGCCGGGCATACCATTGATCACGCCGACAATGGCAAAGACGGGTTGTTCATGGCGACCACCGAATCCTACGATGCGCTCATCGTCGACCGTATGCTGCCGGGTGTCGACGGCCTGTCGATTATTCGTACCCTGCGCGCATCCGACGACCATACACCCGTGTTGATTCTCAGCGCACTGGGCCAGGTCGACGATCGGGTAAAAGGCCTGCAGGCCGGCGCAGATGACTATCTCGTCAAGCCGTTTGCATTCAGCGAACTGGAAGCACGCATCGAAGCACTATCCCGGCGTTCGCAAGGAAAGACTGAAACCGAAACCACGCTCAGCGTCGCAGACTTGCACATGGACCTGCTGTCCAGAGAAGTCCGGCGCGGTGACCAAATCATCGCACTGCAACCACGTGATTTCCAATTGCTCGAATACCTGCTGCGGCACAAAGGTCAGGTTGTCACCCGCACCATGCTGCTTGAAAATGTCTGGGATTATCATTTCGATCCGCAAACCAATGTCATTGATGTGCATATCAGCCGCCTTCGATCGCAAATCGACAAGGGTTTCGGCACACGGTTGATCCACACAGTGCGCGGCGCAGGATACAAAGTTGATGCGACTGGCTGATCAAACACGGACTACCGCATTCCTGCTGACCTTCAGGTACATGGTACTGTTTTTCGTCTCCGTAACGATCCTGATCGTATTCATCAGCTGGACTGCAACAGGTTACCTTGAGCAGGAAACCGATGCCGCCATCCAGGCAGAGATCATCGGACTCAAGGAACAGTTCGCCCTGCGCGGGTCGGAGGGACTCGCCGACGTCATCAATATGAGAATCAACGCCAATCCGGATGGTGATGCTATTTATCTGATCGCGAATACCGATCTTAATCCACTGGTCGGCAACATCAGCAAGTGGCCGGCATTGACTTCGAGTACCGATGGCTGGGTTTCATTCGAGCACATCGAAGCGAACGGCGAAAGCGTTACTGTTCGGGCCCGGGTCTTTGCACCACAAGCCAACCTGCGCCTGATTGTCGGCCGGAAAGTATGGGCCCTGACACAACTGGAGCAGCTGTTTGACCGAACTCTTTTCTGGGGACTATTCGTTACGCTGGCGCTGGCGTTGATTGGCGGACTGATGATGAGCAACAACGTCCTGCGCCGCGTCGCTCAATTCAACGCCACCAGCCGGCAAATCATGGAGGGCGATCTCACGCAGAGAATCGCAACCAAAGGAACGGGTGACGAATTCGATCAACTGGCCAACAACCTGAATGCCATGATGGACCAGATCGAATCGCTGATGAAAAATATTCAGCATATCTCGGATAATATTGCCCACGACCTTCGCACGCCGCTTACTCGCCTGCGCAACCGGCTTGAGGATCTGCGGCTGCATGCAGATGCTTCGGACATCAAGGAGATTGATACCTGTATTGAAGATGCTGAGGGTCTGCTGTCAACGTTTTCCTCGTTACTCAGTATCGCGCGCATTGAATCAGGAACCTATACGACACAATTAAACCCGGTCGACCTGAGCCAGTGCATTTGTGATGGCTATGAGTTGTACCAGGCGCTGGCGGATGCGAAATCAATTAACCTCACTTGCGATGCACCTGATGCTATCGAAGTGCACGGCGACCGGAACCTGCTGTTCCAGGCCATCACCAACCTGCTCGACAATGCAATCAAATACACTCCGGCGGGCGGTGATGTATCGATCAGCCTGCAACAGGATTCCGGGCACTTCATTTTGTCCGTCGCTGATTCAGGCCCGGGCATACCGGTAGATATGCGCGAACAGGTTCTGCAGCATTTCTTTCGACTGGATGAAAGCCGTTCGGAGCCGGGGGCAGGTCTCGGACTCAGTCTTGTAAAGGCGATCACACAACGCCACGGAGCACGACTCGAACTCGACAACAACATACCCGGGTTAGTTGTCCGAATGATTTTTCCAAAGTGATTTCACGGCAATTACGTATTCAATAACGCACCCGATTGGCGTATACATAGTGATACGTCGCCGACGATGTTTACAACGGAGGTGCGTGATGGCAGCAAGAATTTTGCGATGCATCGGAATGGTCGCGCTTATCATTCAGCTCACTGCCTGTGAGCGAGACATCAGTTTTGCCAACGATGTCGCTCCTATTCTGCAACTGCATTGCGCGGAATGTCACAGCCCGGATGGTGAAGGCAAGCTCACCAGTGGCTTCGACGTATCCAGCTACGCAACAGTCATGCAAGGAACCCAACTCGGGCCCGTCATCGTTTCAGGCAGCCGAATATCCAGCACACTGTATCTGCTGATCGACCACAAAGCCGCACCCGAGATCCAGATGCCCCCGCACCATTTGAAAGGACTGCCGGCAGGCAGGGGGGAACCTCTGACCGAGGAGCAGATTGAGACGATTGGCTTGTGGATTGATCAGGGGGCCAGGGATAACTGACTGGTTCAGCGCCTTTTCACCACGGCAGCAATTCACCATTGCTGTGCCAAAAGCTACCGGAGTTTTCCAGATTCAGCTCATCAATGCGATCGAGCAAACCGGTGACCGACTCCTCGACATCAATCAGACCGGATTGCGCGGTCATGTCGGTTCTGACATAGCCGGGATGCAGGATGGCAACTGTAATTCCCCGACCGTTCAGATCTCTTGCCAGTGACACACCCGCCGCATTCAAAGCCGCCTTTGACATGCGGTAACCGTAACCACCACCCGAATCATTATCTGCGATGGAGCCCATGCGACTCGTCACCAGTGCAATTTTGGCGCCATCTTTGAGTGCGTGCAGCAAGGAATGTGTCACGCGTAATGGACCCAGTGCATTGACCTCGAATTGTTGCCGTGCCGATTCGATATCCAGGTTGTCGAGAGAGGTACTGCGTAGAATGCCGGCGTTGTTGATCAGAAGATCAACTGATTCGGGCTCGACTGATTGTGCGAATGCCTCGACGGCTGCAGCATCGGTGACGTCGTAGTGATCATGGATGTTGATCCCCAGATCAATCAGCGCATCGCTGGGCTGCCGGCACAGGGCTGTAACGGTGTAGCCGCGATTTTTCAGCTCATGGCAGAGCTGCAGTCCGATCCCTCGGTTTGCTCCGGTGACAATGGCGTTTGGCATGGGGGGATTCTACTATTTTCGGCACCAGTTAGAACACCAAATAACACCTCAATCAAATTGACTTGACCACCAGTTGAATCCCCTCGGCTTGCTGCAAGTATTCAAAGATCTCCATCAGGTTGTTGGTGCGGGGATTACCGGTTGCGCTGAGCATGCGCATCAGGCTCTCCGGCGTCTTATCGATGTCCGCACCCAGATCTTGAAAACCAACCGTCGCATTGATGTAGTCGCGCAGCATCGACTTGCCGATATCCGTTTCGCCGGCCAGTAATGCCTGTGCCGCTCGTGCTAGCAACGCCTTGCGGAAACCCGGATCACGCTCCATGCGGGCCTTGATCGTTTCCTTAAACTCTCTTGTCAGTGCCATATTGAATCGCTTCGTAGTTTGCGGCGCTGGTACATTTTCCAGTTCGCTCTTGCCTGCAAAATATCTCCTGTCTTGAGTATCCAGGTACTCCGCCAACTCAGGCATATTACTAACCTATTTGTTAGTAATAATCAAGAACGCGGCCTGAAATTAACCAAAGTAAAAAACCGCTCATCACCCCGAATGGGCTGATAAGGAGATTGAGCTATTCAAGCGCAGCAGACCATGCTGAATCGCCCCGGGTTCTCCGGAGGGTTTTTGTCTTGACTCAGGCGGCCATCGCCTGAGCCTGTTCTTGATAATACATCGCTTCGTATTCAGCCGGCGGAATATCACCAATAGGCTCGAGCAGGCGACGGTTGTT
>JAJRUG010000011.1 GCA_024277915.1 Gammaproteobacteria bacterium | reverse complement strand
CCCACCCCCGGCAGACCCACCCCCGGCAGATCCACCTCCGGCAGATCCACCTCCGGCAGACCCACCTCCGGCAGCCCCACCCCCGGCAGACCCACCTCCGGCAGACCCACCTCCGGCAGACCCGCCTCCGGATACCGGCAATCGTGCGCCTTCTATTTCCGGAGTCCCGGGGAGTTCTGTTACTGTCGGCGAAACCTACTTGTTTACACTTGCTGCTTCAGATCCTGATGGCGATATCCTCATTTTCAGTATTCAGAACAAACCGCCCTGGGCCGGTTTTGATGCTTCAACTGGCAGTTTATCAGGGACACCTGTCGCGGGTGATGAGGGCAGCTATGCCAATATCAGCATCACTGTTAGCGATGGAACGCTTTCAGCGAACTTGCCTGGATTCACTGTCAGCGTCAATCAGGTCAGCTTGGGTTCGGCCTCTTTATCCTGGATAGCTCCCACTCAAAATGAGGACGGTAGCGTACTGACTGATCTGGCAGCCTATAAATTCTATTACGGTACGTTGCCGGGTAGCTACGGGAATCCGGTTCAGGTCAGCAACCCGGGAATCACATCCTACATAATAGAAAATCTGGCACCCAATACTTACTACTTCACTGTGACTGTAATTAACAGCAGCGGTGTTGAAAGTGGTTTTTCGAATGAAGCGGTTAAAACCGTCTTATGAGACAGTAAAAACAGACAGGGATCAGCTGAATATTGCCCGCAGGATAAAAAAGAACAGTATGGAGAGTAGCGCCCCTACTGGAATCGTTACGACCCAGGATAGAAATATCCGGCGTACTACAACAAGATCTATCGCACTGATCCCCCTGGCCATTCCAACGCCCAGAACCGCACCTACCAGGGTGTGAGTAGTAGAAATCGGAATCCCGGTGCTGGAGGCGACAACAATCGTGGATGCCGCTGCCAGTTCCGCAGCGAAGCCCCGGCTGGGTGTCAGGTGGGTGATTTTTTTACCGACAGTTGCAATTACCCTGACGCCATACGTAGCCAACCCTACTACGATCCCTACTCCACCCAACAGCAGAATCCAGATTGAAACAGGTGAGTCCTGACCAATGATTCCCTCCTGGGCCACACTGATCACCGCAGCCACCGGACCGATGGCATTCGCGACGTCATTGGAGCCATGGGCAAAAGCCATACCACAGGCAGTAACCACCATCAGTACAGCAAAAACGCGTTCCACAGTGAAAAAGTGGTTTCTTTTCTCCGCCTTCCTGTTGGGCTCAATGCGATTGATCACGACCTTGCCAATTATCGCAAGCACCAGGCCGATCCCGAACGCCAGCAAGTACGATTGTGCCGTCGTGAGTTCCAGATCAAGATGTTTTAGCCCCTTGAACACGGTAACCAGACTCATAGTAAATCCGGCCAGGAAAATATAGAAAGGAACATAGCGCTTGGCTTTTGCCAAGGGATCAGGTTGCGATAAAATCAGCCATTGCACTGAGTTGAATAGCAGGAAGGCCAGGATCCCTGCAATAAGAGGTGAAGCGACCCAACTGGCGACGATTCCCCCTACTTTCCCCCAGGCCACCGCATCCACGCCGATGCCGACTACGGCAAAACCAACAATTGCGCCAACAATTGAGTGGGTTGTGGAAACGGGCCATCCTTTCCATGAGGCAACAAGCAACCAGACTCCGGCTGCCAGCAGTGCCGCGAGCATCCCGTAAATGAATACCTCAGGCTCCGCAGAAAGACTGGAAGCGTCTACTATCCCCTTGCGGATTGTGGAGGTGACCTCGCCACCAGCGAGCACCGCTCCGGCAAACTCGAACACGGCAGCAATCAGGATAGCCTGTTTAACGGTGATGGCACGTGAGCCAATGGAGGTAGCCATGGCATTGGCGACATCATTCGCACCAATGCCCCAGGCCATAAAGAGACCAAACAGCGCCGCCAGCGCTATATAGATGAAAACGCTATCCAAAGAAAAAACCTCTAATATCAGCGCGCTATCAGAAGTTCTAAGCGACGGCCGATGCGTTCAGCCATGTCACCAATTTCTCCCACCAGCTCAATGACGCGATAAAGAAACATTACATCGATCGGTGGCAGTTCTTTTTCGATACTGAACAGCTCATTTCTGACCCGCACCTGCATAGCATCAGTATCATTTTCTACGCGATCCAGTTCCTCTACCAACGAGATCACCAACTCTGCCTCAGCACCCTGAAAACCTGTCGCATAGAGCTCATCCAGTTCCCGGATGCTTTTTCGTGCGGCTTTGGCGGCATCAACATTGCGAACAACATAGCTGAGAAAATCATCCTGCATACTGGCAGGAATTTCCATCTTGCGGCCAATTACAAGACCCGATACATCTCTGGCAAAGTTTGCAATACGATCCTGAACGAGCAGCAGGTCTAACAGATCCCTGCGGGGTACCGGCATGAACAGGCTTCTGGATAGCTGGGCACGAATCTGTTTCTTGAGGTCATCGGCTTCTCTTTCCAGCTCAACGATCTCTTCCCGGGATTCAGCAACCCTGTCCCACTCTCCTGCCATGGCATGCTCGAATAAGGCGACCAGCTTCTTGGATGCCTGGAAGCATATCTCCATATGGTTCTGAATCGGCTCAACAGGAGAGCTTCCGAAAACCTTACTGAAGTAATTAGACATGGCAATTTGTTAATTTTTAGAGTCAGAGTTGTTGTCTGTCCGCTGGCAGAACCAGCACTGCATTATCGGGCAATTGAGTAACGACGTCCAGTCAACTCATCAAACTGAATACTCCATCTCGGGGCACTCGATAACCTCCTGAAACCGGTTTACATAGCATCGTGGCAAAGACTGCAGCACCCGCCGGTAATAACCCCTCCGGCGAGCAACTACTGATGGGTCAAACAGCCTGCGATGCGGCGTCAGCTGTGTATCCAGTACAAACTCACTGATCCGGTCAAAAACCGAACTGTCATCATGATCAAACCCTACGATGAACGCACCCAGAACAACAATTCCGTTGTCTTGAATCCGCTTGACGTATTCATGATAGTTCTTGAGCATTTTTGACTTGAAGCCGTCAACATTCTTCAAATTATCCTGCGACAAGCTTTCCAGCCCCACCAGGAGCATCGTACAACCAGACTGATACATGAGCCGCAACAGCTCTTTATCTCTGGCGATCCCGATATCAGACTGCGCCAGGTAACGAATCCTTAATGGAATGAGTGCCTTAAGCAGCTCTTTGGAAAAACGCCGATTGATAAACATATTATCATCAGCGAATAAAAACAGCTGGTTTGGCGCAGCAGCGCGAGCAGCTTCTACCTCTCTGATAATCTGATCGGCAGATTTTTTTCGAAATGCCCTGCCATAGATTTGTGGTACCGAGCAGAAATCACAACTCCGCGGACAGCCTCGCGTCGTCTGGACCGGCAACATCCGGTAGCCTTGACCCAGTGAAAAATAATCTTCACCCAAAAGATCATAGCGAGGGATCGGTGATGCGGACAAATCCGACTCGTTCAGGGAGAAGTTTCGATAGATTCGCTTCGGTGTCCTGCCCGGAAATCTTCCAGAAACCGGAGCCATGTGCCCTCGGCCTCCCCTGCCACCACCGTATCAAAATCACGTATTCACAATCAACGTAATCAGGACTCAGTGCTGCGACGGTCAATAAACCGCAGCTGGGGATCATCCACGGACGAAAAGCATCTGGAAAATCTTTCAGAAAACTTGCCATTGGCGCGTTCTGTACAGAAAACTCCCCATGGGGAAGAATCAGCCCCACCCTTATTTTTTTATTGTTTTGCAAACAGGGGCTCTAGATAGTATTCAGTGTCATGGTTTTCTGCAGTTTCACTCGCATTTGCGGGCATATTGTCTGTCAGCAGGCACAATGTCTAGTACCCGTTCGGCTATACTCGCTGCCTGAGTGCTTTTTCTGCTGGCGCAGATCAATAGCCGGCCGGGCTGAATTTACCCGGTTTCGAAACGCATACTCCGAAAAGACCCCATGACATTCGACATCGCCCTGATACTGCTTATTCTGGCAGCCGCACTGGTTCTGTTCGTAACCGAAGTCATTCGCATGGACCTTGTCGCGTTGCTGGTTCTGGCTGCCCTTGCCCTCACTGGCTTATCCTCTCCGACACAAGTTCTGTCGGGTTTCAGCAACCCGGCCGTTATTACTGTATGGGCCATGTTCATTCTCAGCGAAGGGCTCACGCGGACGGGTATTGCAAACCTGCTCGGCAGGCAGGTAATGAATATCGCCGGCCATAAAGAAGCTTCACTCATCATCGTTATCATGCTGGTCTGCGGAGGGCTGTCTTTTTTCATGAATAACATCGGTGTCGCTGCGTTGATGCTGCCGGTGGTCATCGATATCTGCCGCCGGACCGGGGTTTCACCTTCAAGACTCCTGATGCCAATGGCTTTCGGAACCCTGCTTGGCGGGTTAACGACACTGTTCGGCACACCGCCCAACCTGCTGATCAGCGCTGCACTTGCTGATCATGGCTATACCCCGTTCGGGCTTTTCGACTACACACCTGTCGGCATTGGTGCACTAGCGGCCGGTACTTTGTTTATTGCGCTCCTCGGCCGTAATTTTTTACCACAGGCCAACCGGACTACAGAAACCCTGCAGCACAGTCAGCGCAACCTGCGCACACGATACGGACTTCAGGAGCGCAGTTTCAGTTTACGGGTTCCAAACGATTCCATACTGATAGGCAATTCGATTGCCGACAGCCGGATCAGTTCAGTAGCCGGCATGGTCGTCATGGCACTGGAACGAAACGGACAGGTTGATACGCTGCCACCACGAACAAGCATATTGAAAGGTGGTGACGAATTACTGGTATACGGCCGCCGGGACCGTTTTGACGACATGAGAAGCTGGAGCGATCTGATTGTTGAACGCGGCGCGCCAAAACTGCACGAACTGATCGCTCAACGCACTCGCCTGATTGAAGTCATCATTGCGGACAGCGCCAGCCTGACCATGAGTACGGTAGGCGATGTCGGGTTTCGCAGGCACTTTGGCGCTGATGTGCTGACGATCACCCACAACAAGACAATGCGTCGCGATAACCTCAGTCGTGCACCTCTGCGCGGCAATGACAGACTGCTCTTGCGGGGCAGCGAAGAGTCTGTCACCAAACTGGAGAGCAGCCCCGAGTTTTCCAGGGTTCTGGCAATATCCGAGGAAGATCTTGATGGGGACTATCGTTGGCAGGACTACACATTCGTTGCCCGTGTTCCCCGGGAATCTGACCTTGGCGGGAAAAGTCTGGCAGACAGCCGGCTGGCAGAAGCTTTTGATTTCCACGTCATGGCAATATTTCGAGATGGCCATCTGCAATTGATGCCGGAGCTGGATGACATCATTCATGGCGGCGATCAATTGTTGATACAGGGACGGCCGGAAGATCTGGATGTATTACGAGGCTTGCAGGAGCTGGAAACAGATACCGTTACATCACCGAACCTGAATGTATTTGAGGATGACAGGCTCGTTGCGGTGGAATCAATCCTGACGCCTCGTTCCGTCCTTGCCGGAGTACTGGTCAATGATATTGACTTCCGCAAGAAATATGGCCTTGAGCTGGGTGCAATCAGGCGAGCCGGTAAGGTTATCCTGGAAAACCTGGAACAGCAAAAACTTCAGCCGGGTGACGCTTTCGTCCTGATCGGACCACGCCAGCGCCTTGCCATGCTCAATGATGATGCAAATCTGTTACTGCTGACGCCGGTTGTATTTACTGCTATCAATACCCGCCGGGCACCTGTTGCTGTAGCCATTCTGGTTGGTGTGGTCGTATCGGTACTCGCCGGCTGGATGCCCATATCAATTGCTGCCGTTGCCGGCGCATCCATGATGGTATTGTCCGGCTGCCTGAACATGGACCAGGCATATCAGGCGATCGACTGGCGTGCTGTGTTTTTGATCGCGGGCATGCTGCCGCTTGGTATCGCCATGCAGGATTCCGGTACTGCCGAGTATCTGACCGGCATGGCCATGCGCACAGTCGGGAGCAGCAGCCCCTGGGTCGTCATTGCCGGGCTCTACGCGGTGACTGCCCTGGGAACAATGATTATCCCAACAGCGGCTCTGGTGGTCCTGATGTCACCAGTGGTGATGTCAGTGTCGCTGGAGATGGGATTCGCACCACATACGGCAATGATGGCAGTCGCCATGGCGGCATCGGCCAGCTTCACGAGCCCTATCTCACACCCCGCGAATATCCTGATTATGGGCCCCGGCGGTTACCGCTTCTCAGACTACATTAAACTTGGGGGGCCACTTACCTTGATCGTATTTGTGGTAGTCATGATTCTGCTACCTGTTTTCTGGCCGCTACAGCCTGTGTAAGCCCCGCAAACCTTCTTTCCCTACAGGGTGTACCCGCCATCCACAGTAATACAGGATCCCGTGGTGTAGGAAGCTGCATCTGACACCATGTACAAAACACTACCGGCCATTTCTTCGGGTTCCGCTACCCGGCCCAGTGGCAAACCTTCCAGATAGTGAGCAAGCGCCTTATCGTTAGATGTTAGCGCACTGGCAAACTTTGTCCTGGTCAACCCTGGTAACAATGCGTTGACCCGAATCCCGGTGCCGCCACATTCCAGGGCAAATGCCCTGGTCATACTGATCACTGCTGCCTTGGTCATCGAATAGATCGCCTGCATTGGCCCCGGCGTTACACCGTTGACCGATGCAACATTCACTATTACCCCTTTTCCCTGATCGCGCATCATCCGCCCGCCATATACGGACATGTAAAAATAACCACGGATGTTGACGTCTACCGTCTTTTCAAAAGCGGGCAATGGCGTATCAAGCACATGCCCATAGTAGGGGTTGGCTGCTGCATTGTTCACCAGAATGTCGAGTTTCCCCTCACGCTCTGCAATATCAGTGAAAGCCGCCTCGATTTGATCCATATCACCAATATGACAGGCCAACGCGCGAGCATTACCACCCTCCTGTCGAATTGCATCGGCAACCACCTCACAGCCATCCAGTTGACGACTCGCAACGATTACCTCTGCGCCGTGCTTCGCAAGCAATCTGGCAATTGCCTCGCCAATACCGCGACTCGCACCGGTAACCAGCGCGATGCGGCCGGTCAGGTCAAACATTTCCTGTGTCATCGGACGGCCTCGATCCCCTCTCTGCAAAAGTCCAGGGAAGTCTGGATTAACTCTCTCGCAGACAGCTCACAGGGGGGTAATTCCACCGGACTGGTGTTTATCGGGTCAACCCGCTGACCCCAGCGCATCACCATCGCGGCTCGGGTCAGGCCGGCACCAAAGGCGGGAAACAGAATCAATGCACCAGGCTTCACTTTCCCCTGTTCTAACGCTTCTGTCAGTGCCAGCGGTATCGAAGCTGCTGAAGTATTTCCGTATTTCTGAAGATTAACAAAGACCTGATCTGCCCGATCCGCAAATCCGAGCCGCTTGCCGACCGATTCGATAATACGCAGATTCGCCTGATGGGGAATAATGAGATCAACATCCTTCAGTGAAAGACCGGCAACATCGAGCGCTGCTTCGCTGAGCGAACACATTGCCCGAACAGCTCGTTTGAATATTTCCTGGCCGTCAAACTGCAGTACCAATCGACCGGCATCGGGGCCCCATCGATCCATTCCCGAGCCAAAATTGGGAATCATCAAAGCGCTACCAGCTTCCGATTCGCACCCGAGTTCGGCCGCGAGCAGTCCTTCGTCTTCCGGTCCGGCTTCGACGACGGCGGCACCCGCGCCATCTCCGAACAACACAGCAGAATCACGTTGAGTCCAGTCAATAAAAAAACTCAGTCGCTCGGCACCCGCTACGAGAATTCGTTTGTGGGTACCGGTAGCAATCAGCCCATGCGCCACAGCCATCGAGTAGACAAAACCGCAACAACCGGAATTAATGTCCATTGCACCAATACCCCGGACTCCAAGTCGTTCCTGCAAGCGCGAAGCAGCATTGGGAATGATGATTTCAGGACTGGCACTGGTGAGAATGATTCCGTCAATGTCGCCGGCTTCAAGACCAGCTGCTGCAATCGCCCGACATGAAGCAACATAGGCCAGCTCGCTCATATCCACGTGGGATATTCTGCGCTCATGGATCCCCGTTCTGGTTCGGATCCACTCATCACTGGTATCCATGAACCCGGCAATGTCTTCATTGGTGAGAATTCCTGGCGGGACACACTTTCCCCACCCGGTGATCACTGCAGCCATACTAACGAACTCCCCTTCCTGTCATAGAACACATACTCCGGCACTGTAAAATTTTATGCCGGTTCAAATCCGGTTACAATGACACGGCAGCACATCGACTTTGAGAGAACCGGATGTCATTTGACGTAGCTCACATTATCACGGCATTCAGCACCGTGGCCATTATCATTGCTGTGGTGATATTTCACTATGAGGGGCTTTACTGGCTTGGCCGCCTGAGTCGATCCGGTCTGGTACCGCACAGACCACGAATCATCATGATAATTTTCGGCCAGCTGCTCCTGCACTGTGCCTCGATCTGGGCGTTTGGGATGGGCTATTACCTGCTCCTTCAGCAGCCCGCTTTTGGCTCACTGGAACCGATGGCGGTAATCACAATCGGGGAAAGCGTTTATTACTCGGCTGTTGTATACAGCACACTCGGATTTGGCGATGTCATTTCTGTCGGCCCAATCCGCTTCCTGACCGGAATGGAGGCAGTGACCGGTTTGGTAATGATTACCTGGTCCGCCTCTTTTACTTTTGTAGAGATGCAACGAAACTGGGAGATTTAACCGGCGGAATCATCCCTGGCCTGCTCAGCTTCCTGTCTGCCTTGCAACCACTTGACGACCATATCGGGAAAGTCCGTAAACAATCCGTCGATACCGCCTTGTGCAACCAGCAACTCAAGTGCGGCTGCCAGGCTCCCCAGGCCATCAGGTAACCGGTCTGCCCTTAAAGTATAATCATGCACTGCAAGTCCGACCTCATGTGCATCATCCACCAGAGCCGTCGGCACCGGATCTTGTCCGGCACCTTTCCCCTCATAGAGCATATCGATTGAAGGGCCGATCCCCTTTGCATACCTTGCGATTTCTTCAAGTGGCGGCAGATCTGCAGTTGCCCGCATCAACTGGACAAGCTTGACGCGGAGGCCAAACTCCTTCTCTACCCTGATCAACTCCTGGTGATCAAAGCATTGCAGGTAAATTGGATCATTCGCGGAACGATATCCGTACTTTTGCAGAAGATGCACAATATTTTCCGTGATATCGAAACCTTCAGACCGGTGCCATTGTGGATCCTTGATTTCAGGATAAATGCCAACAGTACCGCCAGTGGACATATTCAGCCCCTGGATAAAACGAATTTCCTCTTCCAGGGTGACGATTTCGAAACGGCCTGCATTCAGTGAAAACCGTTCCGGATACTTGCGCTTCCCGTCTGCACCACGGCGCTCTGATACCTTGAGTGTCCTGATTTCCTCAAGATCAAAGTCGATGCAATAGAAATGCCCGTCAGCTCGTGCTCGCTGCGGATACTGCTCTGCCACATCGGTAACATCATCCAGAGTGATGTCATGCATGACTACCAGGGCACCATCCCGGGTAGCAATGACGTCCTGCTCCAGGTAATCCGCGCCCATGGCATAGGCCAGTGCTTTGCTGACCAGCGTATGCTCCGGCAAATATCCGCTGGCTCCCCGGTGTGCAATGACCAGTGGCAATGGCAGCTTACTCATCCTCCACACCCAGCCGCTTTTTCATAATCGGGCTGGTGGTTGTGTATTGCAGGTTTACTTTCTTCCCCGGCTCAATAATTGCTTTTGCAGCGAAAGCAGCCAATGCTGCCTCATGGAATCCGCTGAGAATCAGTTTCTTTTTACCTTCATAGACAGAGATATCACCGACGGCAAAAATACCGGGAGTGCTTGATTGGAACGTCGCGGTATCGACTTCAATCGCCTTTTTGGAAATATTCAGCCCCCACTCGGCAATTGGCCCCAATTTTGGTGCCAACCCGTAAAATACCAGCAGGTCTTCAACCGGCAGTGTCTCCAGTGCGCCGTCCGTGATCTGTATATCAACCGAGCACAGCTTGTCGCCATCAAGCCCGATCCCTACAGCCTTGGCACATTCCATCATTCTGAGTTTCTTCGCAGCTTCGAGTTTCTTCAATGCCGCAACAGTAGCCGGAGCACCGCGGTACTCATCACGTCGATGCACCAATGTCAGGGATTTTGCGCGTTCCCATAGCTCCAACGCCCAGTCCAGCGCCGAATCACCACCACCGAGAATCACAAGATCCTTGTCAATAAAGCGATCCGGATTTCGAACCTTGTAATGAATAGCAGAATCTTCAAGAGATTCTGCTTCCGCAAAACGCAATTTGCGCGGCTGAAACGAACCCACGCCACCAGCGATGAACAGCGTCTTGGTCAAAAACTCCGTCCCACTGTCGGTTGCAACGAAAAACCCGTCATCCCGCTTTTCGACCACGGTCACTTCCTCGCTCATATGAAAACGGGCGCCAAAGGGTTCGATTTGCACGTGCAGGGCATCGACCAATTCCTGTCCCGTACAGACCGGAACAGCCGGAATATCGTAAATCGGTTTATCCGGGTAAAGTTCCGTGCACTGGCCACCCGTGTTGGGCAGCGAATCCAGGATATCTGCCTTTATTCCGAGCAATCCGAGTTCAAATACCTGGAACAGGCCGCAGGGTCCGGCTCCTACTATAAGTGCGTCTGTATTAATCACCATCATTCAATCCATATCAAATTCTATGACTTCCCACTGTGAAGTGATCTCGCCACGAGCATATTTCTTGATCCCGTCAACAATTGCGCGATCATTCCAATCCACGATATTTTCGGCCCGATCCAGGATAATCTTTGCGATCATAACTGTTCCACCGAAGGATTTGATAGCAAGTACAGGAATATTACAGGCACCGGCAACATCCATCTGGTATTCCACCAGATCAGGGTTCTCGGCATGGAGGCTGACCGGCAGGATAAGGATTTCCGCCAGCTTGATTTGCTCTCTGAGCTCGTCCCGGAGCGCATCAGCACCGCCGCCTGTCGGGATATTGTCCGGATTGCTGGTGTTTTTGTAGAAGAATTTGTCACGGCTCTCCAGATATTCAAAGACTCTCTGGTAATCCGCATTTTCCGAAAAAAGGTGGGCAACAAAGACGCAAATCGGGTTTTTCTCAGACACATTCAGCTCCATTGATGTGATTTGTGCAGTCGGTACAGTTTAGCTGACCAAATCGTTTGAGACTATGTGGTTTTCCACAGCCGCCGCAAGCATTACACTGTCCGCGCAATGCGGTTAGTTCTTTACAATATGCGTTACGCGGTCGGTGCTGGTGCACCGGCACGAGTGCCGGTGCCCGGAGCAGAGTATCTGTTTGGCAGCAAAGGTACACTGGACAATATTATAAAATTCATCAAGGATCAGGATGCGAGCATCGTTGGCCTCATTGAGGTGGATATCGGATCGCTCAGAAGCGGCAGGGTCAATCAGGCAGAAAAGATAGCCCAGGCGATTGGGCATTTTTCCGCCTATGAGTGCAAATATGGCGAGGAGTCTGTCAACCAGCGCTTGCCGATATTGCGCAAGCAGGCCAACGCATTCCTTGCTTCACCAACAATTACGGGGGAGCGGTTTCACTATTTCGATACCGGTATCAAGAGACTCATTATCGAACTGGAACTGGAAAATGTTGCCGTATTCCTCGTTCATCTCTCGTTGAAGTACCGGCATCGTCAGGTTCAGCTCAGGCGTTTGTACGAGTTGGTAACCGAATCCAGCAAACCGGTCATCGTGGCGGGAGACTTCAACACCTTCTGGGGTGAAAACGAAATTTTCCTGTTCATGAAGGCTGCGGGCCTGAGAAGCGCCAATACTGAAAGCCTGCCATCCTACCCCGCGCGCGCCCCGCGCCTCGAACTCGACTATATACTCTATGGAGAGGGTATTGAAGTTACCGATTTTCATATTCCCAGGGTCAATTTTTCCGATCACCTGCCACTGATTTGCGATTTAAGAATCAAGGAGTAGCGATTGAACATTCCAGCAGAAGAACCTGCACAGTCAACCGGCAACAAGCAGTATCAGCATTGGCGTATGGAAATAGCGGATGACGGGCTTTGCTGGCTGTGCCTGGATATGGCTGAAAGCAGTACCAACCTGTTGTCATCCGGCGTTTTACTGGAGTTTGCCGACATCGTCGAAAAACTTGAGGCCCATACACCCAACGGCCTGATCATATATTCCGGGAAGGAAAACGGTTTTATCGCCGGCGCGGATGTGAAGGAATTTCCACAACTCAGCAAGGGCAATAACGCCTTTGAACTCATCCGAAGAATGCAGGCTGTGATGGACAGACTGGAGCAGTTACCAACACCCGTCGTCGCGGTGATCAACGGGTTTGCGATGGGCGGCGGTCTGGAGCTGGCATTGGCCTGTGACTGGCGCATCGCACTGGAGTCGGATCGCTCTACTTTGGGTTTGCCTGAGGTACAACTGGGCGTCCATCCCGGATTTGGTGGCACAGTTCGGCTGGTCCGCTTGCTGGGTGTCCGCCAGGCGATGCCCATGATGTTGACGGGCAAACCGATACGGCCATCCAAAGCGCTTCGTCTTGGGCTGGTCGACAAGATAGCCACTACCGATGACTGGAGGGCGATTGCCACCCGGCTGGCGAGCCGGAAACCGCCAGTTCGGCGAGCACCCCTGCTCGACCGGATAATGAACATCGGGCTTGTTCGTCCAATCGTTGCAGTCATGCTGAAAAAACAGGTCAGCAAACATGCCCGGAAAGAACACTACCCTGCTCCTTTTGCAATCATCGATCTGTGGCGGCGGCATGGAGCAAAACACAACAACGCTTACGAAGCCGAGGCAGCATCATTCGCTGAACTCATCACTTCTTCCACTTCACAAAACCTTATCAGGGTATTTTTCCTCCAGGACAGGTTGAAACGCGCACCTGAACAGCCTGTTGTGCCTGTGAAACACGTACATGTTATCGGTGGCGGAATCATGGGTGGAGATATTGCAGCGTGGTGTGCGTTACGCGGCCTGTCTGTCACACTGCAGGATCGGGAAATGCACTATATCGTCCCGGCCCTGGAACGAGCGGAAAAGCTGTTCGAGAAAAAATTTCGAAATGAAACTGACCGCGCAGCTGCGAAACAAAGACTGGTCGCAGATGTTAACGGTGAGGGCGTTGCCGAGGCTGATGTAGTCATCGAGGCTATCTTTGAAGATCTCGATGCAAAGCAGGCGCTCTACCGGCAAATAGAGCCACGCATGAAACCCAGCGCTGTGCTTGCTACCAATACCTCCAGCATCCCCATTCAGGATCTCTCTACCTGCCTGCAGAAACCGGGCAGGCTGGTCGGGCTGCATTTCTTTAATCCCGTTGCCAAATTACCCCTGGTCGAAATTGTGAGCGCCGAGACCACGGCAACAGAAGCAACGAATGCTGCACTGGCATTCGCGCAACAAATTGGCAAACTACCCGTACCCTGCCGGAGTCAGCCAGGGTTTCTGGTCAACCGCATCCTGGCGCCGTATATGGCAGAAGCGATGGATCTCGCACGGGAAGGCGTTCCAATCTCGGAAATTGACAAGGCTGCAGTTCACTTTGGTATGCCGATGGGCCCGGTGGAACTGGCTGATTCAGTAGGCCTTGATGTGGCACTGCACGTCGCAAAAATCCTGGGTCCGATTATTGGCAGAACCAGCGCGCCGGAACTCGAAAAGCTGGTTGCAGAGGGTCACCTGGGCAGAAAAACCGGGAAAGGCTTCTATGAGTACCGGAACGGGCGACCGGTTCGTGACAAATCAACGCAAGCAGGTCAACACAAGGATGTGGAGACACGACTGATACTGGCGCTCCTGAACGAAGCCGCGAAATGTCTTGAGGAAGAAGTAGTGAGTGATGCGGATCTGGTAGATACCGGAGTCATTTTCGGTACCGGATTCGCTCCATTTCGAGGCGGCCCCCTGAACTACGCGAAGGAATGCGGGATCAATGATGTCGTCCAGAAGCTTGAGCGGCTTACCAGTCAATATGGGCCACGGTTCAAGCCTTCAGCGGGCTGGCACAGGCTGACCAGATAGTGAAAACCCGGAACTGGTCGGCTTCCACCAGGGCGTATCTTATGTTTAGAATAGCCGGTTCCTGAATCTGTTCAGCGACCAGGCAAATATCACTCAAGGATTCCAGACTGAATGCCCACGACTGTTGATACCGCTTACCTGCGACGATTTACCCCGCTGCGCAGCTTGAAAAGGGAGAATATTTCTGCCCTGGCCAAGAAAACAGAAGCACGGATTTTGTCATCTGGTGAAACCCTTTTTAAGGAGGGCGACAGCGAAAAGCGAACCTTTTACCTGGTCACCGGAGTCATTGAGCTTAAAGATGAAATCGGTAACGTCCAGTCGCTGACGGCCGGTAACGAAAATGCCATGGGGCCAATCTCCCCGAACCTGCCCCGGCGTTGCACAGCAACAGCAATCAACGAAGTCGAGTACTTTTCTGTTGATACGGATCTGCTTGATGTCATGTTGACCTGGGACCAGACCGGAACTTACGAGGTTTGCGACCTGCAGTCAGAAGCCGGGGAAGGATCCGATGACTGGATGACCACGCTGCTCCAGACCAAGGCTTTTCACCGGATACCACCAGCAAACATCCAGGCCATTTTCATCCGGATGCAGCAGGTCAATTACACTGCCGGCGAAATTGTTATTCAGCAGGGTGATGACGGTGATTACTTCTATGTACTCACCAAGGGACGATGCTGCGTTACCCGGGAAACCCCTTTGAATAAAGAAGGCATCAAACTCGCTGAACTGAGTGTAGGCGATACATTCGGTGAAGAAGCACTGATCTCTGAATGCAAGCGAAACGCGACCATCACGATGATTGCGGATGGTTCCACCATGCGACTTGGCAAAGATGACTTCAACACACTGATGAATGAACCATTACTCGATTGGGTCGACTATCAGGAAGCCAGGGAGATGGTCGCCAACGGCGCACGATGGCTGGATGTGAGGCTGCCGAGTGAGTTTGAGATGTCACACGAACCGGATGCGCTTAATATTCCACTGTATTTCATTCGACTAAAGCTCAGCGCACTTGATCCTAATGTGACTCATCTGGTCTGCTGTGACACCGGGCGACGCAGTTCTGCTGGTGCGTTTATCCTCAACGAGCGCGGCTTCACTACCAAGGTTCTAAAAGGCGGCCTGAACATGACTGAACTGGGATAGCTGTGATCGCCGAAACCTCGGAGCAAACCAAGGCCTGTTCTGTCCGATCCCTTTTTGAAGGGAATAAAGCGGACCGCAGGGAGCCATCCCGTCAAAAAGGGATCGGACAGAACAGGCCGGGCTATTGGCACCATGATTCAACCAATGCGTGATCCCCACAAACGCTAAGGTGGTACTCTCCAGAGTGTAACGGCCCGCTTCCGCTACATGGTATGCGTCGGTTTGTCCCCACCCAGCGCACCAGCCAGGTAATTCTCGATCTTCTTTTGGGTTGTGCCCCCATCCTGATCACTGAACTGAACCCCGATCCCCGCAGTCCGTTTGCCCTGAGCCCCCTTGGGCGTAAGCCAGATGACCTTCCCTGCCACCGGGATCTTTTCCTCTTCGCCCATCAGGTTCAGCAGCATGAAAACCTCGTCACCCAATGCGTAGGTGCTGTTGGTCGGAATAAACAACCCGCCATTACCCACAAACGGCATATACGCAAGATAGAGCGCGCTACGATCCTTGATCGTCAAAGTCAGTAATCCAGGCTTGGCCATTTTAGTGAGCGCTCAACCGGTCATTAAACCCGTCAGGGAGCACTGAATCCTCCATACCACCACATCAGTAAATTAGTCATGTTCAGCTCCTGGTTCAGCGTAGTACTGCGAAGACGTCGGCACTCTGCCAACTCTTCCAGATACGTGAAGCAGTGATGCATGTTTAGGTTTTTCGCCCGGTTTTGCAAGTGCGCAGCACTTCCTGTTGATTGAGAACCAGAATCACGCCGCCCAATCTGTGAACGTACGACACGGCTCACACGACAATACAACCAATGCAAACACAGGCCGATCTCCTTGTCGCCCCGCTTTTTCGACTCTTTTACCCACTGCTCCGCTACCTCTCGCGGTGTTCTTTTCCGGTGCAGCAGGTCACGTACGTCTCCTTCCAGTTGTCGGTCCAGCGCCGGAAAGCCTGATTGCACCAGCTCCAAAGCCAGTAAAGGCGCCCCACCCGAAAATCTCAGCACGGATTCCCAATCTGATACCGCGGCTTTCTGTATTTCCGGCTGCACTTCCAACCAGCGTACCGACTCCCTGTGGCCCGGTATCGTGATACGCAACCTGTGACAACGGCTGACCACGGTTGCTGGGAGCTGTGACGGCAGATCGGAAATCAGCAGTATCAGGCTGCCCGCCGGGGGTTCTTCGAGTGTTTTCAGCAATGCATTGGCGGCATTCCTGTTCAGTGCCTGTGCAGGATAGATAACAGCTATTTTTGCACCCCTCTGATGACTGGTAAGGTGCATGAATTGAACCAGCGAACGTACCTGATCGACGCTGACGATGCGTTTCTCAGGTAAAGGCTGCAACACAAGCAAATCGGGGTGAGTCGGCTCGGCCAGCATTCCCGTCTCCGGGTCTGGTGTCAGTGCTTCCATCAGGCATTGCCGATCAATCCTGGTTTTGAAATCCAGTATTTCTGCAGCCAGCCACAAAGCCAGGGCACGACGCCCGGTTCCTGTTGCTCCATTCAGTAACAGCGCATGTGGCATCTGATTGTTAGCGAGCATACTTGCAAGGCTACTCGCCGGATCACGCAACCATGGAAAACATCCCTCTATTTCTTGTTTATTTTCCATATATTACATGATTATATTAATCTTGATTCTAGTTACGGTATTGGTTACTTCTGGCTGGCAACAAACACCTGCAACACCTCGCCAATTTTCGCCTGCACCTCCGGCAGCGGCAAGGCAGCGTTCACAAGCTTCACTCGCTCCGGTTCTGTAGCGGCAATCTCATGATACGCCGCCTGAACACGACGAAAAAATGAAATCTGTTCTGCCTCAAAACGATCTGTTTCGCCACGTGCTTCACGTCGCTGTTCGGATATCTCCATTGGCACATCCAGTAATATTGTCAGATCAGGAATCAGCCCTTGCTGGACGATAGCCTTCAGATGATCGATCGCTTCCATTGGCAACCCTCTGCCCCCTCCCTGATAGGCATAACTCGCATCGGTAAACCGGTCACACACCACCCAGTCACCACGCATCAGAGCGGGACGTACCAGTTCGCTCAGGTGAGCTGCACGGGCAGCAAACATCAGCAGCAGCTCACATTCGCCGGTTAACTCATAATCAGGATTCAACAGAACTTTCCGTATTTCTTCCGCAACTGCGGTACCGCCAGGCTCCCGGGTAAGGACTGCGTTGATACCCCGCTGCTGCAGCCAGTCTGCAATGAAACTCAGGTTGGTGGACTTCCCTACCCCCTCTATTCCCTCAATGGTAATGAGTCGCCCGTTTATCATTTTCTCTCACGGAGGCGACGAAGATATCGAGCGACCGCCGTATTATGCTCTTCAAGCGTTTCTGAAAAATAGTGACTGCCATCTTCCTCCCCCGTGGCAACAAAATACAGGGTATTCCCGTTATCAGGGTTCATTGCGGCATTCAACGAGCCGGCACCAGGCAGGGCAATCGGCGTCGGGGGCAAACCATTTCTTGTATATGTGTTGTAGGCAGTATCAGTTTTCAAGTGTCGGCGCGTCAGATTGCCATCAAACGCATCACCCAGACCAAATATCACTGTGGGGTCGGTTTGCAACCGCATACCTTGTTGCAGCCTGCGGATAAAAACTCCAGCAACCTGTCGGCGTTCACTATCCAGAGCTGTTTCTCGTTCCACAATTGAGGCAAGAATCAGTGCCTCATAGGGTGTTGTGTATGGCAGCCCCGTCGATCGTTCTTCCCATGCAGACAACAGCTGCCGCTGCATGTTCTGGTGCGCCTCCCGAAGCAAGCTCGCATCAGTCGCACCGCGGGCAAACAAATAAGTATCCGGGAAAAACCACCCTTCGGGACTGCCGATATCCAGGTTGAGTTGCCTGGGCAAATCATCTGTATTGAGCTCTTCCACGGCATCCAGCGTGAGTGTGATAGCAGAATTTTGTCGCAGGACGGACAGCAGCTCTTTCACTGTCCAGCCTTCAATGATAGTCAAAGAATGCAGTTTGACCCGGCCCTCCACCAGCAGCTGCAATAACCCAACAACGGTCGTACCCGCTGAAATGGCATATTCGCCGGCATGGATACGGCCAGCCTGCCCGGTCAACCGGCCATACCAGGCCAGAAGCTGTGGATTGGCCAGGACGCCTCTTTCATTGAGGCCCTGCGCAATTCCGGTGAGGGAGCTGCCGACAGTGACATCGAGCACAATATCTTCGGACAGGATTAGCGGTTCATGCAGGAGGTGCCTGATCCACAGTCCACCTGTCGCTACCGCAAGTACCAGAACGACGCCAAAGACAGCAAGCCCGCGCAGTATCCCCGACCCCGGTTTCATCCTGAACATTCCTCGACACCAGCATTCGAAAGTGCCGACATCAACCGCCGGGTAACCGGTCCAATCATATAGTCGTGATCCTCGAGTCGGGTAACCGGCCAGATGCCAATGAGCGCATTGGTCACAAATACCTCATCAGCAACTGCAAAGTCACCCACGCAGAGTTCCTGCTCCCTGACTGTAATCCCGGTACTGCAGGCCTGTGCAATAACTTCTGCACGCATCACACCCTTGACGCCACACAGGGAAAGATCGGGCGTCCATACACAACCCTCCCGGATGATAAAAACATTACTCATCGTACCGCACACGACCCGCCCATGTGCATCGGACATCAGGCCTTCGGCAATCTCCGGATCATCCCACTCGGCCCGAGCCATAACCTGCTCGATGCGTGCGAGCGTTTTGATACCGGCCAGTACCGGCGTACCGCTGATCATTGTTTCGCACAGGCGCAGGCGTACCCCGTCTGGCATGGCTCTTTCGCCAGGAATACCGGCGGAAAAACCAATAATACGTGATGGTACCGCTGTGTCCGGAAACCGGTAACCCCGTTGCGATGGTCCCCTGGTCACGATTACCTTTACCGTGCCGTAGTGACAGCCATCGATCAGTTGGGTAATTTCACGCTGCAGCAGCTGCATGTCCGGCCCGGGTATTCGAAGCTTCTGGCAACCTTTTGCCAACCGGGCCAGGTGCTTCTCGATCAAGCGTGGCTGACCTTCACGAACAGCAACAGTCTCAAATAATCCGTCTGCATAGTTCAACCCGCGGTCGGCCAGGCTGATCGAGTGCCCGGGGACTCCGTTGACCAGCCACTTCTCCATCAAGTGGTAAGCGCCAGCAACATACCCTTGGCCTTGGCACGGGTCTCCGCAAGCTCGTACAAGGCTTCCGAGTCCGCCACGATCCCGCTGCCGGCAGCCAGCGCAAGGTCCGACCCGTTAGCCACCATGGTACGAATCAGAATGTTGAAGTCACAACTGCCATCCCTGTTCAGGTAACCCATTGATCCGGTATAAGCACCCCGTGGCCGCTGCTCCTGAGCCTGGATGATCTCCATACAACGCACTTTCGGACAGCCGGTGATGGTACCGCCGGGAAATACAGCTTTCAGCAATTGCCCCGGCTTGACTCCTGTTGCCAGTCTTCCGGTGACATTGGACACAATATGATGTACGTGTGCATAAGATTCGACGGCCATAAATTCACTGACTTCAATGCTACCCGGCTCGCAGACCCGGCCCAGATCATTTCTTTCCAGATCAATCAGCATGACATGCTCGGCACGTTCTTTCGGATGTGCCAGCAATTCACTGCATCGCTGCTCCTGCAAATCAGCCGGCCCATGCCGTGATCGTGTTCCAGCGATTGGTCTTGTTTGAACAAACCCGTCGCTGACAGCCACCAGACGCTCCGGCGAAGAACTGATGATGGCTGTCTCACCAAATTGCGCAAGGCCGGCGAATGGCGCCGGGTTGGTGTGCCGGAGACGATCATACAATTGCCACGGACGTGTGCTTTCTTCCAGAGTTGTTTGCCAGAGCCTGGAAAGATTAGCCTGAAAAATATCACCTGCCGCTATATGACACTTTACACGCTCAACTCCTTCCAGAAATTTGTCAGCTGTTTCTTCCCTGATTGATTCCGCCAGAAATGATCCCGGAGAATAGGGCGACAAACCATCCGGATTTTGTTTTTCCATTGAGGCCAGGTCAGACTGCACCTCGACCGCATATTCGGAGAACTCCGCCTCGGCAATAATATAGGTTCGTTGACTGCTTCGATCCCGAATCACCGCAACCGGAATTCGGGTTGCGAATGCGACCGGCAGTCGTGGGTCCGTTTCCAGTCGCAAACATGGCTCGATTTCCTGTGCCAGTTCATACCCCAGGTATACAAACCAGCCTCCGGAGAATGGCAGCCCGGCAGCCTCTGTCGCACCAGCGGAGAACTGCTGCCACCAGGCATCCAGCGCACCCAGAAAACACTCTGCTGAATCAGTGCCGGGTCCCGCCAGCTGGAGGCTGGAGCTGAGCTGCATCGTATCCTGCGGAAAGGCAAACAGAATATCGTAGCGACCCAGTGCCGTGCCACTGGCCGAACTTTCAAGTAAAAAGGGATAACGCTCCGGAGCGAAGGCATGCAGTGACAGGAGATCGGGACATGCCGGTACTTCGGTCACGCAGACCGGCGAACACTGATCCCGCCTGCTTGCGTGTTGCACGCTATGTGATCAAACCCGCCTGAAAACCAGACTGCCGTTTGTTCCACCGAAACCGAAAGAATTGGAAATCACTGCATCCAGAGCCATATCTCGTGCCTGGTTCGGAACATAATCGAGATCACAACCCTCCCCCGGCTGGTCAAGATTGATGGTAGGCGGTACCAGCTGATCACGCATTGCCAGCACGCTGAATACAGCCTCAATCGCCCCGGCTGCCCCGAGCAGGTGTCCGGTCGTGGATTTTGTTGAACTCACCACCAGTTTATCCGCATGGCCGCCGAATACCGTTCGGATCGAACGGGTCTCTGCCACGTCACCCAATGGCGTGGATGTACCGTGTGCATTGATATACTGTATTTCAGTCGGATCCATACCCGCATCGGCCAGTGCCGCCTGCATGCACATGCTGGCGCCACTGCCATCATCTTTCGGTGCAGTAATATGGTGCGCATCGGCGCTCATCCCGAAACCTGCAACCTCTGCAAGGATATCGGCACCTCTGGCACGGGCGCTTTCATACTCTTCAAGTACCAGGCAAGCTGCGCCACTACTGAGCACGAACCCGTCCCTGTCCTGGTCCCAGGGGCGGCTGGCCGCTTCCGGGTCATCATTGCGGGTCGACAAGGCTCTAGCTGATGCAAAGCCTCCAAGACCCAGGGGCGTCGCTGCAGCTTCCGCACCACCGGCAACCATGGCATCCGCATCTCCATAGGCAATCATCCGCGCCGCTACCCCGATACAGTGGGTGGAGGTGGTACAGGCTGTCACCAGGGCAATGTTCGGGCCGGTAAAACCGTGCTTGATGGATACATGACCGGAGATCATGTTGATAATGCTGCCGGGCACAAAAAATGGTGAAACCTTGCGAGGATTCTCACCCGATTCCATGTACTTGCGATGGTTGCTCTCAATCGTATTGATACCACCAATTCCGGAGCCTGTCGCTACACCAATCCGGGGTGGAGAATAGACATCCACAGACAAACCTGCGTGGCCAATGGCTTCCTCAGCTGCGGCTATTCCATAATGGATAAAGGGATCAATCTTCCGGACATCTTTCGCCGCGACATACCGGGCTGGATCGAAATCCCTTATAGAGCCGCCGATTCGGGTAGAGAATCGATCAACGTCAAAATCTGTAATCGGCCCGATGCCACTGACGCCGGCAGCAACATTCTTCCACGCGGTCGCAGTGTCATTTCCGACAGGGGAAATAACGCCAAGACCTGTGACGACAACACGCCGTTTAGTCATTCCGGTAGCTCAGATTGAGATGCACGACCGAATCGTCGTGGCAAGTCCCGATGGATGGGTCAGGACGCTTTTTGCCTGGCATTGATGAAATCGATGGCCTGTTGAACCGTGGTGATTTTTTCCGCATCCTCATCCGGAATTTCTGTCTCAAACTCTTCTTCCAGAGCCATGACAAGTTCCACTGTATCCAGAGAATCTGCTCCAAGGTCGTCGACAAAAGATGCTTCGTTAGTGACTTCATCGTCTTTAACACCCAGCTGTTCTGCAACGATACTTTTTACCTGTTCTTCAATAGTACTCATAGTTTTCTTTGTCCTGTTCCTGAAAGGGTCGTCCAAATCATATGCCGGCTAATTCTGTGCCTCGCTGGGTGCGTATTTTAAGGCAAACACTCTGGGCAATCTACCATAATGACCTGCTAACTGAATAACTTTTATTTTCACTGTAAATCACTATCAAATCATATACATACCACCATTCACATGAATGGTTTCTCCGGTAATGTAGTTTCCTGCTGCAGACGCAAGGAACAATACTGCATTCGCGACATCCTCGGCACCACCCAGTTTCTGCAGAGGAATCTGCGCCAATAGCTGTGCCTGCTGCCGCTCATCAAGCCCCTCGGTCATTGCTGTCCGGATAAAACCGGGGGCAATGACGTTGACAGTAATCCCCCTGCTCCCTACCTCCCGAGCCAGAGATTTACTGAACCCGATCATGCCGGCTTTGGCGGCAGCGTAGTTTGCCTGCCCGGCATTGCCCATCACACCAACAACGGATGCAATACTGATAATCCGCCCCTTTCTGGCTTTCATCATCCCGCGCAAAAACACCTTGGCGGTGTAGAATATCGAGGACAGGTTTGTCTGGATGATGTCATCCCATTCATCCTGTTTCATCCTGATCAGGAGATTATCCCGGGTGATTCCCGCATTGTTTACCAGAATGGTTACCGCACCTTCTGTTGCCGTGATGTCTTTCTGTACTTCATTGACGGAATCAACATCAGAGACATCCAGCACAATACCGCGCCCGGAAAATCCGGCTGCGGTGAACCGCTTGTTAATGATCTCGACACCAGACTGAGTGGTCGCGGTACCTATCACCGTGGCACCGGCCAGCGCCAACCTGTCGGCAATATCAGCACCGATACCGCGCGTCGCTCCGGTCACCAAAGCTACCTGGTTCGTTAACGAAAATATTTCTGTTATTTGATTCATGGCCTGTTATTGATTCTCAGAGTGGGGAAACCGGGGGCGAATCCAGCTCAAGACAGATTTAAGATGCCCGTATAGCTGGCCGTCGATTATACCTGCGACGACCTGCCCGACAACGCGCGAGTCCAGATCATCGAGCCGAGAGCCAGAATCATGGCACCTGCCGCACCCCAGATATGCGCATCAGTCACAATGGCGCCCCCGGTAATTTCTACCGAAAGCGGCGCCCCCCCGTATAATCGTTCCCAGAGCAGTTTGGCGCCGATTCCGATCAGCAGGATAATCCCCAGTCGTTCCCCCTGTTTGATCCAGTCGAGGCTTCCGACCACCATCAATCCATGCAGCGTTCCTGACAGGCCGACACACCACAATACTTCCGGACTTAATAAATACAGCCCCAATCCCGTCGATAAAGAACAAACGAGTACCGCAGTCAACCAGTACCATGGCGAAAACCTTGCGGCAAATAACCAGCCGATCAACAGCAGCCCGGCCAGGTTCAAAGCCAGATGCCCCCAGCCCAAATGGATGAAATTACTGGTGAGGATCCGCCAGATTTCTCCAGCTGCGACACCGTTCCGTTCATAGCGCAGCAGAATATGCCAGCTTTCGGGGCTCAGCTGCAGCAAAACGACCAGCGCGCCGAGATAAAGTGTCAATCGGCACGATGGTGACAAACTCGAAGGGTTTAATCTCATTTTTGATACAATGTCCTGAATCGGTAGCTGATCCCGCTATCATCGGCCCGGATCAGATCATCTCAAAATCACAGGTTGATTTCATGAATAGAAAATTTAGAACTCCCCGTTCCCTGCCTGTCGGAATCAGACGGTTCGGGGGCAGATACAGCAGCGGCTTCACTCTCATCGAAATTATGGTAGTGGTCGTGATTCTTGGAATTCTTGCTGCGCTGATTGCCCCCAACGTCATTAGTCGTATTGATGATGCCCAGGTCACCAAGGTACAGGCAGATATTCGTGCCATTGAGAATGCACTGAAACTATACCGGCTGGATAACTTCCGCTACCCCTCTACAGACGAAGGGCTGGAAGTGCTCGTCAACCGCCCGCAAGATCCGAATGCCAAGTGGCCCGAGGGCGGATACCTGGACAGGGTTCCTGTTGATGCCTGGGATCACCCCTATGTTTATCTTTATCCTGGTAACCAGAGCACCTTCGACCTGTATTCCATGGGCCGTGACGGCCAGCAGGGCGGCGAAGGGCTGGATGCGGAAATCGGCAACTGGAACCTGAACTAGTTTTATTGCCATATCCAATCAGGCACGCAGCGTGAAAGTTCGCGAGCAAAATCTGGGGTTCACATTACTGGAACTGCTGGTAGTCATTTTCATCGTTGCCATACTGGCGACAATAGCGACGCTGTCAATCGGCGTAGTCGGTGGAGATCGCGCGCTCACCGAAGAGGCAAAACGTCTGGAGGTTCTCACCAGGCTTGCATCGGAAGATGCCGTACTGGGAGCCCGCGAACTGGGCATCCGCTTCGAACCACAGGGTTACACCTTTTTAACCCTCGACCCGATTCGAAACCTGTGGGTCGTAATGGCTCCGGATGATGAACTCAGACCCCGTGCACTACCAGATTCGATAGTGCTTGAACTTGAAATTGATGACCGGGCAATCGTCCTCGAGAAAATTCCGGAATCAGGTGAACCGGCTTCCGTCAAACCGCAGATATTCTTTCTTTCCAGCGGCGATATAAGTCCCTTTGTACTGCGTCTGAGGCGTGATACCGATCAAGCGTACTTTACGCTGTCAGCTGCACCTAATGGCACACTGGAGTTGTCAGGCCTTGAGAAATAAAGGTTTCACCCTATTAGAGGTGCTGGTTGCACTGGTCATCGTTTCGCTGGGCATTATTGCGGTATTCGGGCAAATCAATCAGTCGGTAGCAGGTGCCAGCTACCTGCGCAGCAAAACACTTGCTCACTGGATTGCTATTGACCAAATCACAGAAATGCGGCTCAAGCAAGCCTATCCGGCAGTCAGCGAAAGAACAGATGAAATCGAGATGGCCGGCATTCTCTGGCAATACACGATCAAAGTGTCGGATATGCCGGAGTTACCGGCGGGCAACTTGCGCCGGATTGACGTGAGTGTCGCATACGAAGACACACCGAATGCCATCCTCGCAACAGCAACCGGTTTTATTGCACCTCCTGGCGCAGCTGCCTCTGCCGCAACAAGCACATCGGCAGTTGCAGCAGGCTGGGCGCCAGTTGACCCCAACAGAACCACTGGCAGCCGCAATTGAATCAGGGTTTCACACACACCGGCCCGCAATTCCTCAAGGGCTTCACACTATTGGAACTGCTCGTCGCTATGGCGATCTTCGCACTGGTCGGAGCATTGGGTTTCGGTGGTCTCAACGCAGTCATCACCCAGCAGCAAATAGCTTCTCAACGTATCGAGGAGTTGTCCCGACTTCAACGTGGCATCCGGATTCTGACGGGGGATCTCAGCCAGCCTCACCCCCGTTACGTGCGTGAGATTTTGGGCCAGTCATTTGAGGGACCATTGGTCGCCGATGGACTGCGGGATTATGAACTGTCGATCACGCGCGCCGGCTGGAGAAATCCGGTCGGGACGCCGCGTGGCGAGCTGCAACGTGTCCAGTATCGCCTTGAAGATGGCGAATTGATCCGGGAGTATTGGCCCTCTCTGGACCGGGTTCTGGGCACGGAGCCGCGCAGCGAAGTATTGCTGGAAGGAGTGATTGAACTCGAATTCGGGTTTATGGACAGCAGCGGCAAATGGCAGCAGCGCTGGCCGTCGCCAAACCAGTCCGGAGGGTTACCGACTGCCCTGCCCCGTGCGATACGCATCCGGCTTGAACTGGAAGCCTGGGGAGAAATCCAGCGTGTGGTGGAGGTTGCAGGGTGAAGATGCTGCATGCGGCCAGGCAGCAACGCGGTATCGCCGCCCTGACTGCATTGCTGATTGTCACACTGGCAACCATACTGGCAGTGGAACTGGTATGGAAACTCAACCTGGATCTGCGCCGGACAGAAGCTGTGCTGACCAGGGATCTTGCGCAGCAGCAGGCACTTGGTGTTGAAAGCCTGGTCATCGATTTGCTGAGATCTGATCTTGGCCGACAAGGGAACCCGGTTGACTCTCTCGAAGATTGGTGGGCAGGGGATTTACCGCCAAGAGCCATCGAGGGAGGTATGGTGGAGGGCTCTATTGTCGATTTACAGGGGCGTTTCAACCTCAATAAACTGCTCGATGCCAATGGCCAGCGGGAGGACATCGCTTACCAGCAATTGCAGCGGCTGCTGGAAATCCTGGAGCTGGATCCCGGACTGGCCGATGCTGTAGTCGACTGGATTGATCCGGATGATTTTGCCGAGATTACAGGTGCGGAAGATGATACTTATACTTCGAAGAACCCACCCTATAAAACAGCAAACTTTTGGTTTACCTCAACCACTGAATTAATGGCCGTGGAAGGATTCGACCAGGAAAGCTATGAAAAACTGGCGCCCCATTTGTCCGCCCTGCCCCCGAATTCCCCGACCGGCAGTTACGTCAACGTCAACACCGCGAGCCCGGAAGTTATAGAGGCTCTTGATGCGGGCCTTTCTGCCTCCATTGTCGAAAGCCTCCTTGCAGACCGGCCCTTCAATGACACAACGGGATTTTCCGGCCAGGTCAGCCCGGCAGTCCTGGCGCTGCTCGATGTAACCACCGAATACTTTGGCCTGACAGTGGTTGTTTCTATTGGCAGCACTCGCCTGACTATGTACAGTTTGCTGAGAAGGGATAGTCAGAATGTCGTTCCACTGCTGCGCAGCTACGATCTGCCCGTCCCGGTCAAACCCGTTGTGGATGAAACATGAGTGAATTCCTGATAATTCGACTGAATAATAACCCGGAACTGGCCGACTGGATTGCGGTTGACCAGGCGGGCACAGTCGTGGCCGGCCCATTCAGCGGCAAACTGGTTGATGCCGCAGTAACAGCAGCCGGTCGCAGGGTGATCGGCCTGGCGCCTTCTATCGATGTACTTCGAACCAATACCCAGATCCCTCCCGGCAGCCGTAGCAAAGTGCAGCAGATCCTGCCATTCGCGCTCGAAGAATCCGTGGCGGATGATATCGAAAACCTCCACTTCGTTTCCGCGCGGCGCGCATCGGATGGCAATATCGCGGTGGCGGTTGTCAGCCGGGAAAAAATCGCCGGCTGGGTCAGTCAATTTGCCGCTGCCGGCCTGGAACTCTCTGCACTCTATGCTGATAGCGATGCCATCGGCGAGATGCCGGCAACGAGCATTCTGTTGATCGATGATGCGGCGGAACCCCCCTGCGCTATTCTGAAAGATACCCATGGCGAAGTCAGTGTCATTGATATTCCCGAACTGCAAACCATGCTGGATCTCTGGTTAGCACGACAACACCTCGCGAACGAAGAAGAAACACAGGTTCCCGTCAACCTGCAGGTATATTGCGCCACCCAAAGCAACGAAGACCTGGGTGTGATCTGGGATAAATTGCGGGGCGAGATAGAGACCATCGATATTAAAGTACTGGCCGGCGGATCGTTGCCTCATCTTGCCCGGCATATTGCTGCTCGCCCGGGAGTAAATTTATTGCAAGGAGCCTTTGCACGCCGTTCAAATCTCGCAGTTCACTGGCCACAATGGCGCATCGCTGCATCGCTGCTGGTCGCATTTGGCACTCTTCTGATCGGCTTCAACTACATCGAACTAAGAGAGATGAACCGGCTGGAAGCACAACTCGACACGGAAATAGAAGCCGCGTTCCGATATGCTTTTCCCGACGTGAAAACGATCCGCGAGCCTGTTCGGCAGCAGATGGATTCGCTGCTTCGGGCCCGGGGCCAATCAGCCGGCAATTCTTCAGGTGCAATGCCATTTCTTGACACGCTGCAAGCCGTTGCCACTGCCGTGAGCAACCAGCCGGAGGCACATCTTGAGTCGCTCAATTTCAGGGCCAGTCTGATGGAATTGAAACTGCGGGCACCTGGTGTTGAAACACTGGACAAAATCCAGCAGCAGGTCAGCGAAACAAGTGGCCTCGACGCTGAAATACAATCTGCCAGCGCATCAGGTGATTTCATCGATGGCCGCATACGAATCAAACCACCTCTGCGATGACACACCACAAATGAATCGCTGGCTTCAACAACTCGCTCCAAGAGAAAGGCTGCTGGTATTAACAGCGGGAGTTCTTGTTGTCATTGCATTGATCATCGTAATCGGGATACGTCCGGTCGTTAACGGCAAGGTACTCGCTGAGCGGCGTATTGATCAGAAGCTGGAAATGCTGCAGGACCTGGAACGCGTGGGTGGGCGCTTTGGACCTGTATCCGGCACGGCTGCAACACTTGCAACCGGAGCAACCCAGTCTCTGGTGGTACTCGTCGATCGAACCACTCGCAGCCACGGCCTTGGCGCCTATCTGAAACGAAACCAGCCTGATGGTGCCAGCAAGATTCGACTGCGTTTTGAAAATGTTCCCTTTGATGGCATGGTGGCCTGGCTGGCTCAACTGCAGAGTGAATTTGCACTGATCACAGTATCAGCCAGCATCGACACTGCTCAGGAAACCGGGCGGGTTAATTGCAACCTCGTACTGGCTCGCTGATGAAACAACACCGTATCCTGGCCATTGCCGGCGGCGTTGCGCTGCTGCTGTTTCTGCTCTCATCACCCCCCGCCCGAATATTGGCTTCAATCACCGACGGAACGGGCATTCAGCTTGGCAGTGTCAGTGGCACCCTGTGGCAGGGTAAAGCACGCACCATCAACATACAGGGGCTGGTACTGCGTGAGATTGAATGGGACATCGCGCCCCTTGCGCTGCTGGTCGGTAAACTGAGCATGGATATTCGTTCTGACCTGCCGGGTGGGTTCGCCAATGGTCATTTGGCGTTATCCGCCGGAGGCACACTTTCGGTATCCAATCTGGAAATTGCAGCTGATATCAAACCGTTTTCAAAGGCGCTGAACCTGTCATCGGCGGGTGGCGAAATCTCCTCCCGGATTGACCACCTCGAAGCTGCTGACGGGTGGTTTCGCAGCTTGATCGGAACAGTCAGAATCGGAAACTATATTCTTGTACCTGAGCGTGGAACGCAGACTGCAGTGACTGCGGGATTCGAAGTCTTGTTCGATGTCGAGAGCGTCGGTGAGGACAAGAGCCTCAGCGGCACTGTCCGGGATATTGGCGGACCGTTCGAGATCGATGCTGAACTTTTCCTGACACCCCCGGCAAATTACGAATTGAAAGGCCGCATCGCTGCACGACCCGGCGCCCCGAAGAACCTTAGCCAGGATCTTGGTTTACTGGGGCCGGCAAGCCCGCAAGGCGGGTATGAATTTTCGCTGGCAGGTTCCTTGTGATCAGGGTAATTCCGAATGATTGGCACCTCACACAGCCAATGCGTGAGTGACATAAAAGTTAAGATAGCGGTAAACCCCGAGGACAGGTGCTGGTGTCCTCTGACATCAACGGTATGTTGGATTCCCGGAGCCAGCCTTACGGCTGTCTGTTTCAACCTCATGCAACACACCGAGTAACGGGAAATACAATGCCGTGCGTATTTTCTCGCTGCCCTGTCGCGCCATGGCATCGCGATATGCTGCCAGCTGCGGGTGGTATCGTTCGGCTTCTGATTCGAGAAAAGTATTCAAATCTCCGCCTTCGTGGCTACTGGTTTTGTAATCAATAATCCATCGGTCACCATTCTCACAGAGGAAGGTCCGATCCAGCACGAGGTTTCTGAAACCATGTTGATCACATACCGTAACAGGTAACTCAGTGGCTGCATCCTGATGGGTGGCAGACAATATCCAGCGCCCGCGTTCATCTGCCAGTGTCGTGGTCAGCGCTGTCATGACACGATTGACCGCGCGCTCAAGGGAGTCCCTGTCGGTTCCCTTGTATTTCAGCATTCGCTCGGCAAACAGCTGGAGCGGCCCGCCTGCTGAGAGATCACAGCCGTCTGTTCCTGTCTCTGTGATGTGTTGCAGGCAAAGGTGTACCACTGAACCGACCTGCATCGCCCAGCGACTTGCCCAATCGAACACAACGGGTTGCTGACCGGCCGGAACTGTTTCGCCGCTCACACTGCAGGATTCCGGGGGGGCTGGTCGTTGCCATTCGGCCGGCAAGCGTCGAATGGGGATCTGAAGCCAATCCGGTTCACTGCCATGATCTTTCATGTGCTGTGCATGTTGCACAATAATCTGCTCATCGGTTGCGGAAAGATCATTTTTTATTGCCGGCCACAAACGGCCAAGCAGCGTCGAGGCTGCCGGCTCCTTGAGCTCGCCATCCTGATTGCAGCTCAGTTGAGCAAACAGGTGTAACTTCTTTTTCGCCCGCGTTGTGGCCACATAGAGCAGCCGGATTTGCTCGCGCCTGTCCTGCTGCTGTTCAAAACCCCACAGGAATTCGTGGACAGGGTCCTCATCTGCTCCGCTCTTCCCGATCGGTGCGAGCAGCGGACAAGACTGCTCCGGGTTATGAACCTCTTGCGATAACAACAAGGCCGGGCGATCACTCACACGTGTTTTGTAGCCCAGCCCGGGTAAAATAACCGTATCGAATTCCAGCCCTTTTGCCTTGTGCATGGTCATGATTTGCACCCGTGCCGATGTCAGCGGCGCAGAAACAGGTTGTTTGCTCAGCGGTTCAATCAAATCAACTACGTCAGCGCAATCGCCACCGCTATCGACAATATCAAGATAATCAAAAAAACCATTCACGCAGTCGAACTCATCTGAGTCGGTAATAATCGCAGCGCCGCCCAACTCCTGCCAGACTCCTTCCACCCAATCCCGCAGGCGAAACTGACCCTTGCTATTCAGGGCATCTGCGAGGTGGGCTTTTTGCCGATCAATTCGAAGGCGGCCTTCTGCACTCAGGCCTTACAGGGCCGCAGCATTGTTAATCAAATCCCATACACTGGCGTCACGATCGAAAGTCGCCAGCGCATGCAGATCTGCAAGACTCAATCCGAACCAGGGAGACCGCAATAAAGCCAGCCATGCCAGCCTGTCACCGACATGACTCAATGACCGGGTAAGTGCGGTGAGATCCTGTACTACGCTGCGCTGGCCGAGAGAGTCCAGGCCCCTGCCCTGAAAAGGAATAGATGCCTTGCGCAATGCAGACACCGTTGCCAAAGCATGGCCTCGGCTACGCACCAGGATCGCAACGTTTTCAGTATCTGATGCGGCCAGACATTTGCGGACAATTCCGACAATGCGCTCAGCCTCACCGGTTTTTTCATTGTGAGGACACCAGTGAAGGTGGATGCCACTATCTGATGAACCAGGGCGAACCGCGATACTCGAACCAAAAGACACAGCGCCAATAGCAACATCCTCGGGTTCCTCGCAAAGAAGATCAAACACTTTATTCGTCCATTCAACTATCCCGGGCTCGGAGCGAAAATTAGCCTCCAGACTCAGAGACTCCAGCCGGACTTCCCCGATTCCAAAATCACGAGCACGTGCATAAAGACTGACATCTGCTTCGCGAAACCGATAGATGGATTGCATCGGGTCACCGACCAGAAACAGCGTACGCCCGTCACCGGGCATCCACCCGCGGGTTAGCGCATCGAGCAGCTGAAACTGGGTTCTGGATGTATCCTGAAACTCGTCCACCAGTATGTGGCTGATCTGATAGTCCAGCGAGAGCCCCAGTTCACTCGGCCGCCCTTCTTCCCCAAGGGATTGCAGCGCTTCATGCGCAATCTCGGCGAAGTCGGTTTCGCCGCGCGCGGCAAATACCAGTTTGAGATGAGCCGCCGCTATCGGCAGCACCGACAGTAATGCCTCCAATATCTCCCATTGCTGATCCGTATAGAAAGGTTCGGGCAGTGAGGCAGCTTCAGCTAACCTGCTGCGTAGCGCCGGCACATCGGCAAACTTTGCAACCAGGCTTGCCAGCTGTTCTTTCTGTTCCTTACCCGAGGGTGGAAATCCCAGGTTCTTGTTTAGCGCCCTGCGCCAGGTCATGTTTTTCTTGTTGCTGGTGAGCAGCGTCGCTGCCAGACCCTTCCACAGGGGCAGCTCTTCGCTGGCAGGATCTGGCATATTATTCCGGCCAGCCCAGGCGATCACGATGGACTCGGGCTTTTCGCTGCGGAGGTTGCGCGCTGCATAATCCATCAGCACCACAATCAGCTCATCACATTCTTTCGGCAGTGCCTGCCGTAACCCTGCCAGTGAGTTCTCAACCATTTCCTTGAGGCCCTGTTCGAGCTGCTGCCTGAGTTCCGCTGTGACCGGCCCTGAACCCAGTACCCGCAGCCATTGATCCCTGGACGCCAGCATTGCGATGATTCGTCGTTCAAAGCGTTCCGTGCTGTTGCCGAGGTGTTGTAACAGTCTGCCAACTGCCTGACCCTGTTGGTCCGAATCCACGGCAAGACTCAAAGTCTTGCGGGCGGCCTCTTGGTACAAAGCACTCGCATCATCGGTTTTGCGGTTGAGTGAAATCGTGCCGGAGCTCAATGGTGCACTGGCGGCCAGCCGACCGTTCACTGAGTCAATCGTACCCACTCGCAGCCGTACCGGATGCTGGTAGAGTTCCCAGGATTGTTCCTCATCCCTTTTTACAACAGCGGCGGCAAGCTTGCGCGTCAATACCCAATGATCATCATCGAGCCGCTTGTCACCAGGCTGAATAGTCTCCCTGGCATCATGCAGCGCCATCTGGATCCTGTGGCGCAGCTCAGCTGCGGCTTTGCGCGTAAACGTGATGGCAAGAATTTCTTCCGGCTCTGCTACTACCGCCAGCAAGCCCAGGTAACGCTGAATCAACAAGCCCGTCTTTCCCGAGCCCGCCGGAGCCTGAACAATAAAAGACTCAGCAGGATCGAGCGCTCGCAGGCGTTGTTGCTGATCAGGAATGGGAGCCATCGACACCTCCCCGGGTCTCCACGGCAACTGCTCCTGGCTCAGCAATATCGAAATCGTGGATACGTGTAAGCATCGCGTAGGGTCCATCTGCAAGCTTCAGGTCCCTCCTGTCAATCCTGAAATCGCCGGTGGCGAATTCTTTCGCTACCACTTGCAAACTTTGACGCCAGTATTCCACCAGTGCCGGCCAGTCCGGTGGCCCGCCTTTAAGAAACTTCGGAACCTCCCTGATGCCCGCAATATTCACTCCTTCATCGCCCACACCCATCATTCTGATACCACTATCATTGATCTGTACGAACGCAACAGCACTGGTTCGGCCAACCGTTGCGTAAAGCGGCAATTGCGGTTCAGACAGCCTGGCACCTTTCCACCCGGCCAGGGTGACCTGCCCGGTCTTGTAATCGAGGACAAGCTTCGCTCCACCCGACAGCTCATCAACCCGGTCCAGTCGGATGTTCAGCTTCAGTGGTTCAACCGTGACTACACTGTTTTGCTCGGTGGCAACGACTTCAAAGGGGTCGCGTGCCAGTTCAAGCGTCAATAACTGATCCAGTAACTGCAGCAAGCGAACTTTTTCAAACTCAGCCAGCCTTGCCAGAAAGGGCTGGCCCAGCGGAAGATATTTTGACAAGGTATGGTCAATGACCTCCGCGAGCTGCTGCCGGCGCTGCCCGGCATCAAGCTGCAAAAGTGCTGCGCGATCTTCGGTACGCTGATACAGACATTCGAGTGCATGGTGGACAATTTTCCCCCGGGTACCTGCATCAATACCCAGCGCAGGAACCTCTAGTTCTTCACCGGCCAGTCGCCGCTGTATGAAAGCACGCGCAGGGCATACTGCTTGCTCGGCAAGCAGTGCTGCACCACCACGGGCATGTTCTGTCGCCGACAGTTTCGGTGGAACATCCGCGGCAGCTTCCAGCCACTCGATACGGCAACTCCCGCTGAGGCGTTGTCGCCAGGTTTCCGCAGTGCTGATAGTGAGCGCAGCCGGTTCGACCGTTTGCAATCTCTCAATCAAAGGACTTGGGTCGGCAGGCTCATCCTCCTTCCACCGTACCCAACTCACCCGAGCCTCACTCGCACCAACCAGCAGGCTGACAACCTGGGCATTCGCTCGGGCACGAGCCTCTTGCTGGCTGGCGCCCGGCATCTGCAGGCGCCTTTGTAACGACAGCAGGATCAGCGGGTCAGGTTTTGCTGCGGGTGGCCAAACATCGCTGTTCATACCGCAGACCCAGACCGCGTCGAACTGTTGTCCGGTGGCTTCCAGTATTCCCAGCACCTGGATACCTTGATCAGGCCCTTCCGGCTGGAAAATTTGTTCGTGTGCCATGCTCCCCAGCAGATCACAGGCTTGTTGTATTGAAATATTGCCCAACACCTGATCACAGGATGCGAACTGCTCCAGCAGTCGGTGCCAGGCTTCGCTGGCCTGATACTCCTCACTGCTCAGCGTATCGTCGCCGGGCCAGCCGATGGAACTCAGGAATTCACTCAGCAATCCCACCCATTCGGCAGGCAGCTGACTGCGCTTTGCTCCATCCCGGAAAGTGGCTGTTTTCTTGAGAATCGCAGCAAAGCCGGGGGCCCGCTTGACTGCTTGTTTCATCACTGACTCAAGATCAATCTCCGGCCCGATCCGGCGACGAAGCCAGACGTCCAGGGCAGCCCGCTCACTACGCTCCACGGAACCACCATCCAGATAGCGGGAACGCAGCAGCAATCCGAGGTCCCGATAATCCATACGCCCTCTCACTAATTTAAGGGCGGTGAGCGCGCTGTGTACCAGGCCGGTATCGAACAATGGCCATCCGTAGGAAATATTGACCGGAGAAACGCCCACCGACGAAACATTTTCCGCCTCATGTCCGTTATCTGAAGTTGATCGACGTGCAGACTGCCAGCCGGCAGCAAGAATATTCAGAAACGACCGTCGAACCTGGGCTGCCCGTTGTGCCAGATCCGGAATGATCACCGCAACATTTGCATTCGGGGCATTCTCGATATGCAACCTTGCCCAGCGCGCTGCAGCATCCAGCTCCTGTTGATCACTGTCAAAAGCGATCGATTGAGCATGGCTCGCTGCAGAAATATCACTGTAATCATTACCAAGAATCATGCCGACCTGGCTGCCGGCAGCCTCAAATTGCCGGGCGAGCCGTTGTCGCTGCGGCGGCCAGCTGTCGAAACCGGCAAACAGCAGCTCGGCCGGCGGTTTCAGCTGGCCGCTAAGGATATCCTCGACCAGCAGAGCGGGTAGCATCCACTGATCGATCCATTGATGCTCCAGGCAGTGCTGGCGATACCTGGCAGCCCACCGGGCAAATTTCCGGCTATCAAAGGTTGCTGCGGTTTCAAAAAGAGTGTCAGCCGGGATTTCCCAGTCGCAGCAACTACGCCAGCTGTGCAGAGCCAGGCGTACTACGGTTTGCCGGCTGAGAAACGGGTCGCCTCGTACGTCCTCCCGAATCACCGACTCCCATACGAACCGGGACTGTTGCTCACCAAGCAATGCGCTGCTGCCGGCGACACCGCTGGCCACCAAAGACTGCTGCCACAAACGCTCCAGCCAGGCGCCCCAGGGTAATATATCCGGGGTCGGCCAGGCGGCGAGACCGCTGGCCGCCTGCTCAAGATTAAAACGCCTGTGTAAATGGCGCGCGAGCCGATTGTTCACAGTGACAATCGTCGCTTGCCCGGCTAGCGCCTCCTGCACTGTTTTTGTCACTATTAATACCTGTTAATCAACTATTTATAGGTCTTTTCTACTGTATTTTCTCTTTCTGCTCAGCGGCATAAACGGTGAATACTTCATCAATACGCCGAAAAACATCCGTCAACGTCGCCGGATCCGGTAACAGGGTGATGCGAAAAGAATCAGTATAAGCAACATTGAAACTGGTGCCCGGGGCCACCAGCACATGCTGTGTTTCCAGCAAATCCAGGGCAAATTGCCGATCATCGAACTGCGGCAACAAGACCTGGTCAACATTCAGGAAGGCATACATTGAACCAGAGGGGGGAACCAGACTCAGATACGGACTGGCGGCTACTGCATCAAGCACTGCCTGCCGGGATTCGTACAACCTGCCACCCGGGGTCAGCAAGGTCTCAACACTTTGAAACCCGCCCAGCGCGGTTTGCACTGCCCACTGCCCCGGTACATTGCTGCACAGACGCAGTGAGGCCAGCAAATCAAGTCCATCGAGATAGGGCTGCGCGTGCTCTCTGTCACCGGTAAAAACGACCCATCCCACGCGGTAACCGCAGGCCCGGTATATTTTTGATAAACCACTGTAGGTTGCACAGAGCGTGTCGCGCACCAGGGAAGCCACTGGAATAAAACTGGCATCGTCATAGGTCATCTGATCATAAATTTCGTCGCTCAGAATAATCAGCCTGTTCTGCTCAGCGATATCCACTATCGATTGCAAGGTACTGAGTGAATAAACAGCGCCTGTCGGGTTATTGGGATTGATGATCACGATCGCCCTTGTTTTTTCCGTAACCAGCCTCGCGAGCGCCTCCAGATCCGGTTCATATCCGTTTTCTCGCGGACAGGGATAATGCACGGCGCAGCCCTGATTCAAAGTTACGCCTGCTGTCCACAGCGGGTAGTCAGGGCTGGGAACCAGCACTTCATCACCCGGGTCAAGTAATGCCCGCAGACTGAGATCAATCAGTTCGCTGACACCGTTACCGATAAAAACATGATCTGCGGAAACGTCGCTGATACCGCGATCCTGCTGTTGCATCACTACGGCTTCACGGGCCGGGAATACCCCTTTCTGGTGGCAATAGGCTTCGCTCTGGTTGAGGTTTTCAATCATGGCCAACCGCATGGTCTCGGGTGTGCGAAAACCAAATACACCGGGATTACCAATATTCAGCGAGATAATTTCGTATCCCTGCCGCTCCAGTTCCAAGGCGCGACCGGCCAGCTTGCCGCGAATCTCGTAGCGGACACCCTGTAGCGCAGTACTTGGCCGATATGCCTCCGTCATCACTCTTTTCCCGATAAAGGTTTGATTTGTAATCTGGTCGCCAAAAACAGCGCAAAGCAGACCAGACCGGCAATCACCGCGAAAGGGATGGTGTACGACTGAAATCTGTCAAACATCACACCGGTCAGAAAGGGCCCCATACCGCCGCCGAACGAATCCAGAATCGTAATGGTCCCCAGAATCTTGCCGAGATCCCGCACACCGAACAGATCACCGGCAAGCACCTGTAGCAGTGTATACAACCCGCCCCAGCCAAGCCCGAACAGAACTAATGCCGGCCAGAAAGTCAGCATGCTGGTATTGACCAGCAGGATAGCGCCGATGGCCATAATCGACAATGTCCCCAGCAACACCGGTTTTCGGCCATAACGATCCGATAAAAACCCGCTCCCGATTTTCCCCACCAGCCCCAGTGAGAACATGACACCCAGACCGGTAGCTGCCATCTGTATCTCGAAACCCTGACCGCGCATATGCAAAAACAGGTGCGCCATAATAGCCAGTACTGCGTAGAAAGTACTCATGGCAATCAAAGCGAGCATCCAGAATGCAGGTGTCCTGATCGCCTCTGAAAAACTTTTACTGTGCATGGCCAGCGGAGACCCGCCAGAAGCCTTGCCGGTACGATCAGACAGTTCCCGGTCACGATCCTGCGGGTTTTCCCGAATCACAAACAACACCATCGGAATCAGCAATAATGGCATGGCACTGCCGTATACAAAGGCTGTCTGCCAGCCAAACTCGGAAATCAGCCAGGCATTCAGCTGAGGAATCGTGGCATTGCCCAGACTGCTGCCCGCGACAGCGATTCCCATTGCTGTCCCGCGATGCTTGACAAACCACCGTGAAACAATAATGACATTCACTACCAGGCCGGCGCTGGCAATCGAAGCGGCAAGCAACAAATGAATGAAATAGATCTCGCTGAACCCGGAGACCTGTGAGTAAAGAAAATTCCCTACCGCTAACAGCAGCAGCCCGAAAATCATCAGCGGGCGCACCCCTACCCGATCCGCAATCGCGCCAGCCAGCGGAGCCATCATACCGCCAACAATCAGAGTAATCGCATCCCGGAATTTGAGCTGCCCGAGCAGGTTCTCTTCTCCGGTGGCCCTACCCAGCATTCCCAGCAATTCTTCGTCAAATACTGTCAGGCCACCAAAAACCATGCCGTTGGTCACCCAAAGCATTGTCATCGAGGCTACCGCTATCACCCAGCCGTAGTAGAATCCCTGTTTCTGACTCAAAATTCTGACTCCATAAAATTCATTTACTACCAGCACCCACGATACCCGATATACGAGGAAACCAGAAAGATGGCCCCGGAGAAATGATTAAGTTATATGGCTCACTCGCATCGCCGTGGGTAGTTCGCGTCGCAATGGCTGCACGATACAAAAACCTGTCCTTTGAGCTTAAAGTGCCTGAGGGCGGCCTGAAAAGCGATGCCTACCTGGCACTCAATCCGATGGGGAAAATCCCAACGCTTGTTGACGGGGATGTGACGCTGCCGGAGTCAGACGTGATTTGCCAATACCTGGAAGAGCAATACCCGGAACCGGCACTGCTACCTGCATCCCCTGCCGAGCGCAACCGGGTACGGCTTCTGAACCGTGTCGTCGATCTATATGCCTGGCCCCCGGTATCGGCCATGCTGCGGCAAATGCTCATCGGGACCTCTGATCAAGAGCAGATTGAGACTGCAATTGCCGAAGGCTGCAAAGCGATTGAATACCTGGTGTATTTTATGGGAGCCGGACCCTATGCCTGGGGCGACAAACTCACTTTGGCTGATTGTGCGCTGCTGCCGACATTCTTTTACCTCGACGGCCCCCTGGAAAACATGGGTGCTGTCAGGATCATCAATTCTGCGCAACGAACCACCGATTGGTGGAAATATATCCAGCAAGACAAATTCACGGGGCCAATCATTGAGGAATGCGCGGTTGCCCTGGAAGCATTTCAAAAAAGGTTCAGCGCGACCCAAACAAATCCATAATTCACATCAGGTTAATTCTTTATAATGCTGAAAACTATAGTAATAGTAACTCATCTTGTTCCCAGTATTTTGGCAATCGAAAATGCCTACATCGAGCACCTGGGATATCAGAGTGTTGATCGCGGCAGGATCAGCGGTGAGCTGGCGGATCTGTGGAATGCCCCGGCAATGACCGGACAGGATTTTCTGATCATGAAACCCGCCAGCAACGCGGAGGTCTTTCTCCGCTTTGTAAAAAGCCCCGGCAGTGCTTCAGTCGCTCCAATGACAACATATGGCTGGAATGCAACCGAGCTACTGGTCACCGACCCTGACAGTCTCGCTGACAGGCTTGCGAGCAGCCCATTCACGATTATTGGCCCACCTGCTGACCTGTACCCGGGTAAAGATGCACCTCGTGCCATGCAGGTTCAGGGACCTGCTGACGAGGTGCTATACCTCACCCGAATCATTCCTGCGGGTACCCGTTTTCCACTCGGCCATGCTGAATCAACCGTTGACAGGGTATTTATCGTCGTAGTCGGAGGCCCCTCAATGGAAGGGCTCGCAGCATTCTATGGAGATCGACTGGGCCTTCCCGTCACCGAACCGAGTGCTTACAAGATCTCTGTGCTCTCGAAGGCGAACCAGCTGCCAAAAGAAACAACCTACCCGCTTGCCGTTGCGCAGTTCACTGAAAAATTCCTGGTGGAACTGGACGAATACCCGGAAATCACCGGCCCGCGGCCAATACCGGATGGAACCCTGCCACCGGGCATGGCGATGGTGAGTTTCGATACGGATGATCTGGATAAACTGGATCTGGCATGGAGAAGCCCACCGCGCTCACTTGACGATTTTCCCTACAATGGTCGACGTACTGCAGTTACCGTCGGGCCTGCAGGTGAATGGCTGGAAATAATCGAAAACTGAACACTCCCGTTAGACAACTATTGTTTTACCCCGGAGATTGAAAAAATGATGTTTTCAAGACAACGACTGTTCGCATCAGTACTCGTGCTGGCCAGCCTGGCGGGATGTCAGTCCGGACCGCAGCAAAGCTCCATCGATGAATCAGAAAAAGCAAATGCATTTTTTGATCGTGTCTTCGATGAGCGGGTTGATCGCCACCCCGAGTATCAGACCCAACTCGGGATCAGGAAAGACTACGGAATATGGAATGATACCTCTGATGAAAACGCCGGAAAGGAACTGAATATAGCCAAACAGGAGCTTGAGAACCTTCGGGCGTTGATCGACTACGATTTACTCGATCCGCAAACAAAGATCAGCTATGACCTTTTCGTCCGAAATATTCAGCAGCAGGTTGATCTGTTCAAGTACCGGCTTCATACCTATCCCATTGACCAGATGTACGGTCGTCAATCAGGTATTCCCAGTTTCCTGATGAACAGACACCGGATTTCCGAGCTGTCCGATGCGCAAGCCTACATATCACGTCTTGAGCTGGTTGGTGAGGTTATGGATCAATTGATCGTCAATATGACGATACGCGAAGAGCAAGGCATTATTCCACCAAGCTTCGTTTTTGCCCATGCAATCAGGGATTCCAATAACATCATCAATGGCGATGCCCTGATCAGCGACTTCAGGAGCAAGATAGTGGCAGTCGAAAATCTTGATGACGCATCCAGAGCAGAGCTCCTGCAAAAGGCACAACAGGCCATCAGTAAAGTGGTCATCCCCGCTTATCAAACCCTGATCGGGTATCTTGTAGAACTCGAGAAAAAATCAAATACCGATGACGGAGTGTGGAAGTTACCGGACGGCCGCAATTTTTACGCAGCTGCGCTGAAGCGCAGAACTACAACAGATCTCACTGCCGAAGAAATTCACAACCTGGGACTCAGTGAAGTCGAACGTATCCACAACGATATACGCAGGCTGATGCAAAGCATCGGGTTTGACGGTGATCTTCAGGATTTTTTTGAATTCATGCGAACCGATAAACGATTCATTTATGCCAATGATGATAAAGGCAGGAATCGGTATCTGTCTGAAGCAACACAGTTCATTGAAGCAATGAAAGCTCACCTGGATGACCTGTTTCTGGTCAAGCCGGTAGCGGAATTATTGGTCAAGAAAGTAGAAGCTTTCCGCGAACAATCGGCAGGAACCGCCTTTTATCAACGCCCTGCCCCTGATGGCAGCCGACCGGGACTCTACTACGCCAACCTGTACAACATGGACAATATGCCTTCCTATAAAATGGAAGCACTGGCCTATCATGAAGGTGTGCCGGGACATCACATGCAGATTGCTATCGCCCAGGAGTTACAGGGAATTCCTAAATTCCGGAAGTTCGGCAGCTTCACCGCATACATCGAAGGCTGGGCACTGTATTCGGAGTTGCTCCCCAAGGAGATCGGGTTTTATTCCGACCCCTACTCCGACTTCGGGCGGCTATCGATGGAACTCTGGCGCGCCTGCCGGCTGGTGGTTGATACCGGTATCCACGACAAGAAGTGGACCCGGCAACAAGCAATTGACTACTACCGCGCCAACACCGCCAACCCCGACGGCGAGATCGTCAAAATGGTTGAGCGACATATCGTGATGCCCGGACAGGCCACGGCATACAAAATCGGAATGATCAGGATTATTGAACTGCGGGAAAAAGCGAAGCAGCAGCTGGGTGCCGACTTCGATATCAGGGCCTTCCATAATGTCATCCTTACTAGCGGTGCGGTTCCTCTGGACGTACTGGAGAAACTGGTCGATCAATGGATTGCGGATTTCAGGAGTGGGCGCTCAGAAGTAGTAGTTTCGACTTTAAGACCAGCAGAAACTGGCAGTTTTTCAAACGCAGGTCGATCGATACGCGTACCCGCAAAGTGGCAGGCCGCCCCTAGTTCTCCAGGCTGAATACCATCCGTATCGTCACGCGTTTTTCAACCGGCCGACCATCAAGTGTCGCGGGCTTGAACCGCCATTGTTCAGCAGCGCGTATTGCGGCGGCGCCAAATGTCCTGCGCGGTTCAGCATCTATCACCTCGATGCTGGTGACTTCTCCTGTGACGTCTACCACGAAACTCAAATCAACCCAACCCGTAATGTTGCGGCGCTCAGCTCTGGTCGGATAGACAGGTGCAACGTAGTGAGTGCGTGTCAGTGTACTGAGCTGACTGATCCCGGAGTCGCTAGAGCTTGATTCAGTATTCTGTTGGACGGCTAACTCATCGACTGCCCGAAACTGAATTGCATTGCTGGCAACCGGTTCGGAATCGCCGGAACCAGTGACTGAACTACCCATGGCCTCACGGCGCAGAGCGTTCCGCCGCTCCTCCCTCGCAAGGCGTGCCGCTTTGGCCTCTCGCGCTACCTCCGCCCGTCTCGATTCACTGGCTGTATCCAGCTCGGTGACCAGAGAACCCAGTTCAGAATATTCCGGATCAATGTTACGGATCTCGTTGATTAATGCCTCCGCCTCATCGAGACCACCAAAATCAATGCTGGATTGAACCTGCAGTACCAGCTTGCTGATCACCAACATCAGTCCCTGACGTGCGACGGCGTTCTCCGGATCGCTATCCAGTGCCAGCTGATAAAAGTAGTGTGCGTTACTATCGGGTGGCGAGATAAGCAAGCCGGAATTCAAATGCTGTTCAGCCTCTACGAGCAATGCGTCAATCTTCTGCTGGCGACGGCCGGACGCAAGGTCTCTGTTCAACGCGGCGAGATCCCGGCTATCAGCCTCCTTCAGGCTCCGGATAATAGTGAGCAGTTCTTCAGCTTCCGCGAAACGCTGCTCTCGCACTGCAATACGAGCCTTATCCAGCAGGTCGCGATATTCCATCTGAGCCATCTGTGCGATAAGAAAGGCAAGGCGTGCATTGCCGGGGCTGGCAATAGCAACGAGTTCCAGCGCTGCCGCCGCATCCACTAATCGGGCTTCAAGTAATGCGGTTTCTGCAACAACGATCACCTCGTCCACAACTTCCAACAGCTCGGCGCGTGCGATGTTATCCTGATATGGAGCATTCACGGCGTCCAGATAGAGCATTACTGCATTGTCTCCGTTACCTGAAACAAGTCGGCCTGCATCGCGTGCTTCCCGCGCTGTAGCCAACAGACTGCTGGCAGTTTCCATGGCTTCGATAACCAGCACGGGAACGACTGGTTCCACCTGGTCCACTTCAGTTTTCCGGGTACTTGTCTCAGCAGCCGCTTCAACTGATTCCACATCTGTTTCTGTACTTCCATTCATCCACAGGAAGAGTGTGATCACGATGCCGACAATCGTTATACCGGCCACTGCGTAGATTGCAGCACTCCCGGGAAACAACTTTCTAGCACCGTTACCAGGATTCTGGAGCAGGCGGTCTTGATCTTTATTGTCGGATATGTCCTGTTTCGCTACAAATGATTCATCGCTGGAGACGACACTTTCGATCTCATTCTGTGTGCTGTCGGGACTGGGGGGCGACGCTGTCTTCGAAACAATTGTGTCCGCCTCTTGCTCTTGTCGCGAATCAAGATAATGCTTTACAGACGATTCAATCGCCATCCGTGCACGGCCAGCTGAAACAGGCTCCAGAAGAAAGCGATAAATGTGGCCCCGGTTAACCCGGTCCAGTAACATTCCCCCGTCATCGCGCAGACCGGCAACAATCGGGACAATACCGGATTTCGTTGCTCGAAGTTTCTCCAGTACCGCATCCATACTGTCGCCGACCGTTGCCCTGTCGGTTATTAATACGCCGATCTTATGATGTCGTGCAAATTCTTCTGCTTGCGCGAGCGTACTTG
>JAJRUG010000173.1 GCA_024277915.1 Gammaproteobacteria bacterium | reverse complement strand
GTTCCGCTATTTTTTCCGGAGGGCTGCAACTTGCCCTGCCCTCGATTATCGCCATTCTGATAGTCAACGTTTCCTTTGGTGTCATCAGTCGTGCTGCACCAACCCTGAACCTGTTTGCTGTTGGTTTCCCTATCAGCATGCTGGTCGGGTTCTTTGTGATTACCATTAGCATGAAAAACCACGGCCCGGTTTGGGAAGAGCTGTTTTCCAATGCTCTCTCTTCGATCAGTAAAGTCATTGGAGGGGGCTGATCATGGCCGAAGAAAAACCCCAGGAGGAAAAAACCGAACAACCCACCCCGAAGCGCCTCGAAGACGCCCGGAAAAAGGGACAGATTGCCCGCTCCAAGGAACTCAACATGGCTGCTGTGCTGATCGCAGCCGCTATTACCCTGGGCGCACTACAGTCTCAATTCGGCGAAGCCTTCTCAGGTATCATCCGGCATGGTTTGACCATCGAGCCGGCCATGGCCAAAGACCCCGCCATGATGACACAAGCTCTGAGCCAGGCCGCATTCAGAACCCTCGGTGCTTTTGCCCCGCTCCTGATGGCACTGATGGTTGCCGCAATACTGGGCGGTGTAGCCATCGGCGGCTGGGCTGTCAGCGCCAAACCAATGGCTCCGAATTTCGGCAAGCTCAACCCACTGAAAGGAATTAAAAAAATATTCGGCGTTCGTGGTCTTGTCGAAGTAGTCAAGGCGCTGGCCAAGGCATTTGTTGTTGGTGGAGTCGGCCTGATGTTTCTTATTTACAGTGGAACCACCCTGATCAATCTTTCACGAATGCCGATATCGTCAGCAATCAACACAGCCGGCTCACTGGTCACAACGGTTTTCCTGCTTACCAGCTTCTCACTCATTCTTGTTGCTGCAATCGATGTGCCCTTTCAGATCTGGAATCACAAGAAGCAACTGAAAATGACCCGCAAGGAAGTGCAGGACGAGCTGAAAGAAACAGACGGCCGACCGGAAGTAAAAAGTAAAATACGCGCCATACAACAGGAAACGGCCAATCGCAGAATGCTGAAAGATGTTCCTGATGCTGATGTGATTGTAACCAATCCGACTCACTTTGCTGTCGCACTGAAATACGCCGAGGATGGCAACCTCGCACCGACCGTATTGGCCAAGGGCGTCGACCTGATGGCAGAGCAGATCCGGAATATTGGCAAGGAAAATCGAATCATGCTGTTCGAGGCGCCATTGCTTGCCAGAGCGCTTTACTGGACCACCGATGTCGGTGCTGAAATCCCGGATCGACTCTACCTGGCAGTCGCAAAAGTATTGACCTACGTCTATCGACTCAGAGCTGCTGAGACCAGTATCAATATTCCATGGCCGGAAAAACCTGCCCTTGAAGTTGACACGGAACTGGCTGCCGGACCCCGGACAAAAAAACCGGGAAAACAAAAACCGAACATGCGACGGATTAATGAATAAATAATGGTTGATTCTACAAAAAAACCGAACGACAGTCTGAAAAAGATGCTTCTCGTGGGAGCGGGCTTGCCCGTTATCATCGTCGCGATGCTCGCGATGATTGTGCTTCCCTTGCCACCATTTATTCTGGATGGCTTGTTCACATTCAATATCGCTCTATCGCTGATTGTTATTCTGGCCGTGGTTTATGTAATGCGTCCGCTGGATCTTGCGGTATTCCCGTCCGTCCTACTGATCGCAACACTGCTCAGACTCGCACTGAATGTCGCATCAACCCGCGTGGTTCTGCTCGACGGTCATACTGGTACGGGAGCAGCCGGAAAAGTTATAGAGGCATTCGGCGAATTTGTCGTCGGCGGTAACTACGCTGTGGGTATTGTGGTATTTGCCATTCTGGTCATCATCAACTTTGTTGTGGTGACCAAGGGTGCCGGGCGAGTATCCGAGGTCACGGCGCGATTTACCCTCGACGCCATGCCCGGCAAACAGATGGCGATTGATGCGGATCTCAATGCCGGTGTTATTGATCAGGAAGAAGCTGCGGCAAGGCGGCTGGAAATACGCTCAGAAGCGGACTTCTACGGCTCCATGGATGGCGCCAGCAAGTTTGTCCGGGGCGATGCCGTTGCCGGTCTGTTGATTTTGTTCATCAACCTCATCGGCGGCATCCTCATCGGCACCATGCAACATGATATGGCTTTCGGCGATGCTGCCGAGACCTACGCATTGCTGACTATCGGCGATGGGCTGGTAGCACAGATCCCTTCCCTGCTTCTTGCGACCTCGGTCGCCATCATTGTCACCCGCATGTCCCGTGCCGAAGACATGGGCTCCCAGATGGCCTCGCAACTGCTGGGCGACCGTCGGGTACTGCGTGTCGTAGCCGGGATTCTGGCTCTGTTAGGCATCGTCCCTGGAATGCCTAATGTTGCATTTCTGCTGATGGCAGCAGCCTGCGCCGGGGTCGCTTACATGATTGACAAGAAAAAAGATGCCGTACCCGAAGCAGTCGAGGAAGAAATCGACCCCGACCCGGTCGAAACAGAGGCAGTCAGGGAACTCAGCTGGGACGATGTGGGTGAAGCGGATGCGATTGGTCTTGATGTCGGCTACCGGCTGATCCCGCTGGTCGACAAGAATCAGGATGGTGAATTGATGCGCCGTATCAAAGGCGTACGGAAAAGACTGTCTGAAGAGCTTGGCTTTCTGATTCCTTCAATAAGAATTCGTGATGATCTTGATCTGACTCCGAACGGATACCGGATCAGCCTGATGGGATCCCAGGTCGCCAAGGGAGAAGTCTACATCGATCGTGAACTGGCAATCAATCCGGGACATATCAATGAACCGATTGAGGGCATAGCCGGCCATGACCCTGCATTCGGCATGGATGCAATCTGGATCGATCCGGTGCAACGCGATGATGCACAGGCTCGTGGCTATACAGTCGTCGATGTTCCTACCGTGATTGCCACCCACCTGAGCAAAGTGCTTCAGGAAAATGCCTGCGAACTGCTCGGGCATGAGGATGTGCAGGAACTTCTGGACCGGTTGGCCCGGCATGCACCAAAACTCGTCGAGGAGCTCACACCCAAGACCCTGCCACTGAGCGTCATCGTACGCATTCTTCAGGAGCTGCTCAGGGAGCAAATACCAATCAGCAATGTGCGGGCGATTTGTCAGGCTCTGGCCGAACATGGCCGGAACAGCCAGGATCCGGACGTTCTGATTCGATCAGTACGGATCGCGCTCGGCCGCACCATCATTCAGCGCATCAGCCCGGATGCCGGTGAGCTACCCGTGATCACCCTGGATCCAAGGTTGGAACAGATCTTGCAAGAAGCAGTAGAAGGAGGCACGGATTCTGCAGGAATTGAGCCGGCCCTTGCGGAAAGCGTGCAATCACAGCTTTCCGAAACGGCCCAGCGTCAGGAAATTGCCGGAGAACCCGCCATTTTGTTGGTGGCGCCAAATTTACGGCCCTGGCTGGCCCGGTTTTTGAGGTTTTCCGTGCCATCACTGTGTGTTTTGGCCTACAACGAAGTACCAGACAGCAAGTCGGTGAAATTAATCGCAGCTGTTGGAACATAGACTGAACAAGGAAGGCAGAACGATGAAAATGAAACGCTTCAAGGCCACAAATATGCGGACTGCGCTGGCGCAGATCCACGATGAATTTGGAGATGATGCAGTTATTCTCGAAACTACGAATCTGGAACAGGGCGTCGAAGTCTCTGCTGCGATCGACTATGAATCCACCGACTTCACGCAGTCGACAACCAGCGCCATCCCGGCGACCGATATCGGTGGCTCGATTGACTACTCCGCCGGCGATGATGAAAGCTGCTTCACGCTGGGAACGGAAAAACGCCCGGTTGAGCGGTATCTGTCGGCCGGACAAAACGGCTCTACAAGCGAGCCAAGTGACAAGAGGATGCAGCGGATGGGCGAAGAAGTTCGTTCGATTCGCTATTTGCTGGAGGAGCAATTATCCCGGCTGATCTGGGATGAGAAAGCCCGCCGCACGCCGGAATCGGCAAGTATCACCCGGAATTTCAGCAGGCTCGGCCTTACAGAAGAAGTCGTCACACAGCTGATAGGCGGAATGGGTGATCTGCGCCAGCTGGATAATATGTGGACGACTCCATTAACTCATCTTGCCCGGAGTATCCCCATGCGAAACAAGGACATGGTATTTGAAGGCGGTACGTTTGCTATCGTCGGCCCCACGGGCGTCGGCAAAACCACCACAATCGCCAAACTCGCTGCCCGCTACGCCCTGCGGAACAACCCCAAAGATATCGCACTGGTAACCACGGATAGTTTTCGGGTCGCGGCACGCGAGCAACTTGAAACTTTCGGACAGATTATCGGTACACCCGTTTACCAGGCTAACGACAGCAAGGAACTGGGCGATCTGCTGCACAGCCTGATCAACAAGAAACTGGTACTCATTGACACGGCGGGAATGGGCCAGAATGACGTGCGTCTTGCCGGGCAACTCGGTTGCCTGTTGGGAGCAGAAGTCGAAATGGAAGTACTGCTTGCACTACCGGCAAACGCACAAACCCGGGCTATCGAGGGAATTCTGGATGCCTTCAAAATCGTACAACCATCGGGATGCATTCTTACCAAAACCGACGAAGCCGGTTCACTCGGCGGGAGCTTGTCTGCGCTGATCCGCTCAGGTTTGCCCCTGGCATATGTCACCAACGGACAACGGGTACCCGAGGACCTGCATTTCGCCAGACCACGATCAACATGGCTTGTCAAAGCTGCCGTTGAGTTGATGGATCACTCATCCACAACCAGCAACGGAGAATTTTTACCCGATTATTTCCCGGAGCACATTACTGCACCGAAGACTAAGGAGATCAATATCCATGCCTGCGCCTGAAACAGCAATTACGGACGACCAGACCTCCGGGCTGCGACGGATGAGTGAACCTCGCCCCGTCAAGGTCATCACGGTAACCGGAGGCAAGGGCGGTGTTGGCAAAACAAATGTTTGCGCCAATCTCGCCGTGTCTCTTTCCATGCTCGGCAGACGCGTCATGCTGCTGGATGCTGATCTTGGTCTCGCTAATGTCGACATCCTGTTTGGCATGCAACCCCATTACAACCTGTCTGATGTGGTGAATGGCAGTCGCAGCCTGACGGAAGTTGTCGTTGAAGGACCCGCCGGTGTAAGAGTAGTGCCCGGTGCATCTGGCCTGGGAGACATGGCCAACCTGACCCCCAGTCATCATGCCGGCATCATCAATGCATTCAGCGACTACACTGAAGATCTGGATATCCTGCTGGTCGATACGGCAGCCGGCATATCGGACAGCGTGCTGCGCTTTGCGGAGGCCGCCCATGAAGTCATCGTCATTGTTTGCGATGAGCCGACCTCAATCACAGACTCCTATGCGCTCATCAAAGTACTCTCCAAAGACTATGGTGTGAACCAGTTCCGGGTAGTGACCAATATGACCCGCCATGGAGGAACCGGCAGCGAGCTTTTCCATAAGCTGGTCAAAATCACTGATAGGTTCCTGGATGTCACACTGGATCATGCAGGCAGCGTACCCTTTGATGACCGCGTCTGGCGGGCAGTCCAGTTGCAGACACCCTTTGTGACCGCATTTCCTGCCAGTCTTGCCGCAGCATCGCTCAAGAAGCTCGCTCACCGCGCCGATAACTGGGATATACCCCGGTCGGCCCGTGGGAATATCGAGTTTTTCGTGGAGCGCTTGTTGAAGCTCCCGAATCAGTCGGAGGACGCGCAGCGATGAATGTGTCCTCAGTTTATGCAACGGCCGGAGCCAGGCCACCGGAGGTGCTGGTCGAAGAATACGCACCGATGGTGAAGCGTATTGGTGTGCATTTGCTGGGCCGATTGCCGGCAGGTATAGAGCTGGATGATTTGATCCAGGTGGGGCTGGTCGCGTTGCTGGATGCAGCGCGTCATTACGAAGCGTCCAAGGGAGCAAGTTTTCAGACCTACGCCGGTATCAGGGTTCGAGGCGCGATGCTGGACGAGGTTAGGAGCAATGACTGGGCACCAAGATCAGTCTATAGAAAGCAACGGGAACTGACTGCGGCTGTGAGAAACGTCGAAAACAGAAAGGGCGAACATGCCAGTGCTACGGAGATCGCCAAAGAACTTGGTGTTTCTCTTGAAGACTATTTCAAGATGCTGTCCTCGACGAGTGCATCACGCATGCTCAGCCTTGATCAATCCGGTTCCGATGACGAGCCGCTGGCAAACCGTATTCAGGAAAATCATGCAGATCCGGTAGCTAACCTCGAGTCTCAGGAGTTTCGTCAGGAAATTATGGATGCAATCCAGTCTCTTCCGGAGCGTGAAGCGCTGGTGATGTCGCTGTATTACGACAAGGAATTGAACCTGAAGGAGATTGGTGAGGTGCTGGGTGTTAGTGAATCCCGGGTCTGCCAGCTACATGGGCAGGCTCTGGTACGGCTACGTGCACAACTGCAGAAATCCATCAGTGAGCATGTGGAATCAATTCAGGGTTAGGACGGGTGAAGGTCAACTTTGTTGAACAAATACGGGACAGTGAATGGATGCGTTGACAATCACAGGAGTGGTGCTCGCTCTGGTTGCGATGCTTGGCGGCAGCCTGCTGAAAGGCGCGGGGCTGGCTGCGCTGTGGAACCCGGCCGCATTCATCATAGTGATTGTCGGAACCTTCGCAGCAATCCTGATACAGACGCCGAAATCGACATTCTTGCAGGCCTGGAGGATCTTCCCCTGGATTTTCAAACCCCGGATCGAAGACCAGGAAGCGATTATCACCAAAATGGTTAAGTGGAGCGAAATAGCACGCAAGCAGGGCCTGCTGGGTCTTGAGCCTGCGCTCGAGGCTGAAAAGGATCCGTTCGCAGAGAAAGCGCTGCAAATGCTCGTGGATGGAACCGAGCCCGAGAAAATCCGTGAAGCACTGGAACTGGAACTCGACGTCAAGGAAAAATCGAATATCCAGAGCGCAAAAGTATTCGAAGGCCTGGGTGTTTACGCCCCCACACTGGGCATAATCGGCGCTGTACTGGGGCTGATCGCTGTCATGAAAAACCTCGCTGATCCCAGCAAGCTGGGTCAGGGGATTGCCGCAGCATTTACGGCCACCATATACGGGATCGGGATCGCCAATTTGTTCTGTTTGCCAACAGCAAACAAACTCAAGGAGATCATCAAGGCGAAAAGCCACGCCAAAGAAATGATTATCGAAGGCATTATTGCAATTGCCGAGGGTGAAAACCCGAGGAACATCGAAGTCCGGCTGAAAGGCTTTATCGGTTAACCGGCTGAGGGAGTTTCAGATGGCACGCAGGAAATACCAGGAAGAGATCAGTAACCATGAAGCATGGGCTATTCCCTATGGAGACCTGATTACGCTATTACTGGCATTGTTTGTCGTGCTGTATGCAGTATCAACAATCAATGAGGGCAAGTACCGGGTACTATCTGATTCGTTAACTGCTGCATTTCGCGGCGCGCCCTCAGCAGTAACCCCGCTCCAGAAGGGCGGCGGCGCAGGCATTCAGGCACCACAAACCATCGTCGGGCTTGCTCCATCTCAAGCGCTTAAACTACCGAACCCGACCCGGTCAGGGGCAGAACAGCTGCCGATTACGCTACGGAAAATGGCGGATGAAGTAGAAGTTGCCATGGCCCCGCTGATCGAAGACGACCTGATCTCTGTCAAACGCAATGCGCTGTGGGTGGAAGTCGATATCAAGTCGGAAATTCTTTTTGCCAGCGGTAGCGCAGAGATAAACCCCAAGGCAGTCCCGATCCTTGAACAACTGGGCAGAATACTGAGCCCGCTTGAAAACCCGATCCGCGTTGAGGGCCATACCGATAACCGCCCGATCAGCAGTATTGCGTTCCCGTCAAACTGGGAATTGTCCGCTGCACGTTCTGCCCGAATCGTACGATTGTTTGCGCAGATCGGTGTAGACCCGACCCGGATGGTGGCCGCCGGCCTGGGTGAATTTCAACCGGTTGCGGACAACGCCACGGCCGAGGGGCGCAATAGCAACCGCCGCGTCACCCTGGTAATCACAGATACCGTGGCGACTCTCAATACGGCAACAACTGAATTGAACGGAGCGGCACAATGAGTGGAATCGGCCAGATTACCCCGCCTGGACGCAGCCCATGGGTGCGACCCAAAAAAAAGAGACCAAGACGTGAAACAGGCACGGTCAAGAAAGAAGAACCCGATCATAATACACGTCCGGACAAGCGTCCGGATGACAGTGACCACAAAGTGGATGAACTGGCATAAGGAAGCAAAACTATGACCTGGATCACAAATTTTATGAATTTCGATCACCTGGCCCTGGTGCTGGGCATGCTGTCCGGATTCGCCCGCTCACCAGCTCTTTATTTAGCCGGAGCACTGGGCAGTCTTGCCGGTCTCACTACCAGCCTGCTCGTTACCGGGCTGAGCCGGAACCGTACCGGCAAACTGCGAACAGAGCTGGATGTCACCAGGCAGCAGCTTCACGATACGGATATCCGGCTGGCCGGGTCGCTTGATAGTCTGAACCTGCTGCTCAATAAAGTTGATCAACTTGCTGTGCAACAGGGTCGTCTTGAGTTGCACCCGGGCAGAAGTGGCTTCAAAGAGGCAATCGCACTGACCCAGCATGGAGCAACTACCAAACAACTGGTATCGACATGCGGACTAAGCCAGGGCGAGGCACAGCTTGTTCAAGTTATGTACGGAACTGCCGATACTGCAACGCAGCCCCCTGCTGAAAGAGCGCTGAACTGACAGACGGGCCAATACGCGACGTATTGTGACCAGAGTACCTAAATGGACTACCTATTATGAAAAAGCTACCAGAAGAAATTGAAAAACGCCTCAGAACCTGCACGTCATTTCCGACGCCGCCGGCTGTTGCAATGCAGATTGTAGAGCTGGCCCAGGATCCGGAGATCGATCTGGCAACCGTGGCAAACGCAGTCAGTGCTGATCCCGCGATTGCATCCAAAGTCATGCGCATTGCGAACTCGGCACTCTATGCTCGCCGGCGACAAAGCACCAACCTGCGCCAGGCACTGATTGTGCTTGGACTAAATGCCACGCTGACGCTGGCACTCAGTTTTTCGCTGGTCAACAGCCTTAAACAAGCCCCCCCGAAAGGATTCGACTTTATTGCCTACTGGCGCAGAGCACTACTCGCAGCAACCTGGGGCAAACTACTGGCTGGTGAAACGGGTCGACGAGATGCTGAGGAAGTTTTTCTTTCATCACTGTTACAGGACATTGGCATGCTGGCAATCGACAAGATTGCACCTGAGGTCTATGAAGGAGTGTCCCCTTTCCACCTGGATCACCACGCTGTCAGCAAGCATGAAAAAAGCGTGATCAATACCGACCATCAGGCCGTCGGCGCCTGGTTGCTGAAAAGCTGGAACATGCCTGATGGCCTGGTCAACGGTGTGAAATACAGCCATGACGTCAGTGCAAAAGATGCAAGTCCGGAGAATCGCGGCTATATTCGTGCAGTGGCGATGGCGAGTGAACTCGCTGATGTCTGGCTGTCCAAAAACGATAAAGTCAGCATCCATAAAGCGGGACAACTGGCGCACAAGCAACTCGGCATCCAGCCAAAACGGATGGCGGAAATGTTTGAAATTATTGCAGACCAGTTACCGGTTGCGCAGGGCATTTTCGAAATGGAGCTGTTCGAAACCGACCAGCTTGCCGATATTTCAGGGATGGCCAGCGAGATCCTGATTGTGCGGAATCTTCAGGCGCTGTCTGAAGTTTCCGACCTTCAGCAGCAGAAATCCGAACTGGAAAACCAAAATGTTGTACTCGAAGAAGAAAGTAATCGCGATGGCTTGACCGGAGTCTACAACCGCCGTGGTTTCGAGAAACTTCTGGCCAAGGAGTTTGCAGCGACCACCGAACACAAATGGCCACTCAGTGTGGTATTCGTAGATCTTGATAACTTCAAAACTGTCAACGACACTCATGGCCATCCAACGGGTGATGCTATTCTCAAGGAAGTAGCAGATCTGCTGGTCGCAAACCTCCGGGAAACCGACATAGTCGCCCGATATGGTGGTGACGAATATGTTCTGCTGCTGCCGGGAGTCGATATCGACCAGGCCAGAAATGCTTCAGAAAGAGTGGTAACGGAAATCCGGAAAAGAAGTGTGACCACCGAGGCCGGGGAAACTGTAGGAATCACCTTGTCACTGGGGCTCGCAACCTATGACTCAAGCAATCCCTTTGATGCAGCCGAGGATCTGGTAGCAGCAGCCGACACGGCACTCTATCACTCGAAACGAAACGGTCGCGATCAGCATACCTATTTTGGGGAAATCAAAGCAGCTTAACTCTTGATCCCGTACCGTTTCATTTTCTCGGCAAGAGTAGTACGCCGAATCTGGAGTTTTCTTGCGGCATGGGCAATAACACCATCCGCATCATGCAGCGCACGGCGAATCAAAGAGGTCTCGACCATCTCAAGGTATTCCTTCAATGGCGTTCCATCGGTGGGCAACTCAAAGTCCTGGGGCTGAGGCCCGGATTCCCGCGTGACAGCAACACCCTCCCGGTCTGAACCACGCAAAGGCGCATTGGCTGTATACCGTGTTGGCAGGTTGGCAATGTCAACCTGGCCACCCGGGTGCAAAACACACAAGCGCTCCATCAGGTTGGAAAGCTCCCGGATATTGCCCGGCCATTCGTAATGTTTCAAAACCCTGATGGCTCCTGCCGTCACTGTGACCGGATCCACACCTGATTCCTTATAGCGACCGAGAATATTCTGTATAAGATCTCCGAGATCGTCTGACCGATCTTTAAGAGAAGGCAGCTCGATTGGAAATACATTGAGCCGGTAAAACAAATCTTCGCGAAATTTTCCCTGATCGATCGCATTCTCAAGATCGCGATGGGTAGCAGCAACAATGCGCACATCGCAACTACGGCTTCGGTTGCTGCCAACACGCTCGAATATTCTTTCTTGCAGGACACGCAACAACTTGACCTGCATCGACAAACTCATATCGCCGATCTCATCGAGAAACAGCGTGCCACCCTCTGCGGCCTCGAAACGGCCTACCCGGGTTGAGATGGCACCCGTAAATGCACCTTTCTCGTGACCGAATAATTCGCTTTCAAGAAGATCCGATGGAATAGCCCCACAGTTGACCGGTACGAATGGCAACTCGCTTCGCTCTGACTGCAGATGAATATATCGTGCCGCCCATTCTTTCCCGGTACCGGACTCACCAGTGATCAGCACATTGGTATTGAACCCGGCAACCTGCTCGATAAGACGCCTGACATTGGTCATCCGGTGACTGTTACCAGTGGGAAAGTAAGGCGTCTCCGACCCGGCGGGTTCTGATTCAGGAGTAGCCTGGTGGTTCAATCTGACACTTGAGCGCCGATCAGACCGGGTACCAATCTCGCTCTTGATCGGTGATTCCACGACTTGGCTCATGCAATTATCTCACTTCGACCCCAGACAGTTAACATAATTAGATAATTATCTTTATAAGTCAATCAACTGTGAAAGTTTTCTCACGTGGTGCTTCAAAACATGCCTCTGCGGAACCAGTATGAACCGATCAACGCCGAGGATCCCATAAACCAGGGGAAACTGGTGACCAGCCTGGAGTCCTGCTCTTTCAATTCCAGATCGACCCCGAAAAAACCGGTTATTTTCTTTGCTGCAACCCTGTTGGGGCCGATCGGCCACCCATCCCACCAGCCACGTCTTGAAAAATGGGTCAGGACAAAATCACCACCTGAAGCCAGCCATTTCAACAGGCTCGCACGATAACCCGCCCGCATGGAGTCGGGAAGGCTGTGCAGACAGCCCACATCGAGCACAATGTCGAAAGGCTGCTCGGATGACCAGTCAGTCACATCGGCTTGCAGCACCTCGATATTGACCCCTGCTTCAGTCGCTCGTTGCCGGGTCATTGCCACCGCCTCCGGCATGAAATCCACAGCCGTCACATCATAGCCCTGTCGAGCCAGATACAAAGAGAAGGTGCCACCACCACAGCCAACATCAAGCGCCCTGCCCGGCTTGTCGCGCGCAGCCAGCGCATGGAGCAGCTGTTCCGGCGGGTTCTCATCGTGCCAGGGAAGTTCCTCGCAGGTTTCCGAAGCACTGTATATCCTCTTGAATACTTTCTGATCCTGAGCTTTCATAATTCCTCCTGTCGTTCGACAAGCTTACTGACCGCATGGCAAAGTAAGCAATAAGGATATGTACAGCATGATGACCAAACACAGCAGTGAATCGATGCTGAGTCGAGCGACGGAAATCCTGTGCGCAATCTGAATATCAGCCTGATCCAGAGTGACCTGGTCTGGCAGCAACCAGCCGCCAACCGGAAACACTTCGAGCAACGAATTGCCGAAATACCACCTGGAACTGATCTCGTCATAATGCCGGAGATGCTCACCACCGGCTTTACGATGGATGCCCGGACCCATGCCGAGACCATGGATGGCAGCACAATCGCCTGGATGATTGAAACAGCAACCAGCCACAACATCACTCTGTGTGGCAGCCTGATCATCGAAGAGAACAGCAGCTACTACAATCGATTCATCTGGGTTTCAGCCGACGCACCACCAAAGTACTACGACAAGAGACATCTGTTCAGAATGGCAAATGAGCACCAGAGTTACACCGCAGGGAAGCACCGCGCGATTTTCACGCTCAACGGCTGGCGAATCTGCCCGATGATCTGCTACGACCTGAGGTTTCCGGTCTGGAGCCGTGGAATCGATGAATTCGATTTAATGATATATGTGGCCAACTGGCCTGCGCCACGACACTCAGCCTGGCAAACACTGTTGCCGGCACGGGCAATAGAGAATCAGTGCTATCTGGCCGGGGTTAATCGTACCGGCAAGGATGGCAACGGGATCTGTTACTCAGGCGACAGTGCGATCATTGACTTTCTGGGCAATCCGCTATCCAGTGTGAGCGATGAGCCTGCCGTGCTCACCGCCACACTGGATAGTCAACGTCTGCTGCAATACCGGGACAAGTTTCCCGCCTACCTGGATGCTGATAACTTCAGCATCGACCCAGAATAATGTGCCTGGGTAATGTACTCAGAAATTCGCAGAAAACATCAGCCAGAATTTATCAGTATCTACCTTGTATGTATCGGCACTGTACAGGCCAGCCTTGACCATCAGCGAATAGTTCTTTGAAAGCGCCCAGTTCGCAACAAAATTAAGCTCATCGCCATAGTCCACACTGCCTGTCTCGGCGGAATAGTCATGATAGACGAGCTTCATCTTGGCCTTCAGCAATTTGGCACTTACAGTCACAAATACATCTTCAAGACCGCCGGTAGGCGTGCCAAGAAACTGATCTGTCCAGCCATTCATGGCATGCAATGTTGCCAGTGGAGTCTGGAATCTGCTATTTGCCACGGTATTACCTTCCAGCACTTCATAACCTACGGCGACTCCGAAACGAGAGAAGTTCATGCCGGCCTCAAGGCGCATATAATCAGCATCGTAGCTGGTTGGATTGTCTGCTGCGTCCGACTGGGTGGCGAACTCTGCTACGTAGTTAAACTTTACCTTGTCGCCCAGTTTGCCCGCCAACCGCGCACCGAAGGTGTCGTTGGATGCGCCGGCCGCATTATCAAAATCCAGCAGATAACCATAAACAGTCAGGGTAGCAGCAGAGCCAAATGTGTAACTGGCATCCAGCAAATGTGATTCACTGTCCCATGTATCCGTTGGCGTACCCTCTTCAGGTCCAAAAATCCGGTTCACCTGACCAATATAGCTATAGAAAAGCTTGAGCTTGTCGTTGGGTTTGATATTCACTGACAAGGCATCATAGGTCTGCGGGTTCTGCCGCCATCCAACATTACCGATAAAACGATGGTTACCACGGATAATGCGCTGGCGACCGGCAATAATCTCGGTATTGGTAATACCCTTGAAAATAACCGCCATCTGGTTCAGGTCCGTGCCTTTTGGATCGGCGATCACCGAGTACCCTGTTTTTCCGTTACGGAAACTATTGTAGTCGTTGACTCCTACCTCACGAATATCATCCATTTGTACCAGAAATGAAAAATCCTGAAAGTCTGCAGTCCGAAAGGTGACTCGGGTTCTCAGCGTTGATGCGTCGGCATCCTCGAGGGCATTATTCTGATCTACCATTTCATAGCGATAGCGGAATGCCACATTGGCCTGGCCATCCGTAAATGCTTTTACCAGGCCTGCACCACCAGACTCCGCCAGGACTACCGGTGATGAGAACAGCAGCCCCAGAAGAACGGCGAATACCGCCTTAACGGCCGCGGCTTTCGTGATGATATTAGTCATTGTAAACCTCCCGGAAAACATGCATGTTTGCTCACTACTCCAGCTTGCATAAATTACTCGACTAGCAGTCTCGGGCTATCGTGAAATATACTGTATCTGTACCGGGATATACCTAGGGAACCTCTGATCAATTCCGGGCGAGTACCTATGACATGCGAAATGGTCGCCTGCAAAGGACACTGCGGGCATTTCGAATTCATAGGGGCTGTCCATGAATTGATCAAAGGTTCCCTGGAACGGCACTTGAAAATTCGCACGATAGTCCCCAAAGTACTGACACTGACAGCATTCTTAAAATAAAACATTCCCCGGATAACAAGTGTGACTTTATATGGAAACCAGCCAGACAGCAGCCGTTGACCCTCAACTGACCTCAACCAACCTCGCGGTTGAAGGCATGACCTGCGGCGCCTGCGCCGTCCGGCTGGAAAAAGCGCTCGGACAAGCACCCGGAATCAACCATGCCACAGTTAATTTTGCGGTAGAGCGGGCTGATATCAGATTTGACCCAGATCAATTGGATATAGTCGGCGTAGCCGATGTGATCCGTAATGCAGGATTCGACGTCGCCAAGGAGACATTTTCCTTTCCTGTAGAAGGTATGACCTGCAGCGCCTGTGCAGGCCGTATTGAAAAGGCGCTGAACGCAGTTCCAGGTGTTACCGAGGCCAATATCAACCTGGCACTGGAACGTGCAGATGTGGCCGGTATATCCGGAGTCGTACAGCTGGATATGCTGGCAGATGCCGTTGATCGTGCCGGCTACAAGGCCATTATTATTTCTGCAACCGAGGAACAGGCTCGTGTTGAGGAAGCTCACCGGGCCAGAGCGGAAGCGGCACTTCGTCGCGAAAAATACACACTGATCGCATCAATCCTGCTGGCTCTGCCACTGGCCTCACAGATGGCTGCCATGGCGGGTCTTGGCAGCTTTCATCTCGCGCCCTGGGTCGAGTGGCTGCTTGCCACACCGGTACAATTTATTATTGGCGCTCGCTTCTATGCAGGCGCCTACAAGTCATTACGAGCCGGCGCTGGAAATATGGATGTACTGGTGGCGCTGGGAACCTCTGCCGCGTATTTCTACAGTGTCTATTTATTACTGACGCTTGAACACGCTCACGGACAACTATACTTTGAAGCCTCTGCAGTGCTGATCACACTGATCCTGGCCGGAAAATTCATGGAGGCCAAAGCCAAGCGCGGCACGACTGCGGCAATCAGGCAGTTAATGGATCTCAGGCCCCAGGTGGCCCGGGTACGCCGCAGCGATGGTACGGAACAGGAACTGCCCATTGCCGAGGTCAAGGCCACCGACATTGTCATCGTCAAGCCCGGCGAGAATATCCCGGTTGACGGCGAAGTACTCGCAGGCCGCAGTGAAATCGATGAAGCGCTGATTACCGGAGAAAGCCTGCCGGTAGAAAAAACCCAGGGTGACACAGTTACGGGCGGATCAATCAACGGTACCGGTCTGCTGGAAATCAAGGCGACCAAGGTCGGGGAAGATTCCACACTATCGAAAATTATCCGGCTGGTTGAGAATGCCCAGGCAGGCAAAGCACCCGTACAACGCCTGGTAGACAGGATCAGTGAAATATTTGTACCCATAGTCGTTGTATTTGCGGCGGCAACATTCGGCGTTCAGTATGGTGTTGTCGCAGACGGTACATTTGAAACCGCACTGATTGCCGCTGTATCCGTGCTGGTCATCGCCTGCCCTTGCGCCCTGGGCCTGGCCACACCAACGGCAATTATGACCGGTACCGGCGCAGCCGCCCGATCAGGGATTCTGATCAAGGATGTGGCATCCCTCGAACGCGCCCATCGATTGAATGCCATCATATTCGATAAAACCGGCACCCTGACCGAAGGTAAACCAACCATTATTTCCATTCATGCTGTTCGCGGCACCGAGGACGAGTTACTCACCGTAGCAGGATCAATCCAACAGGGCAGCGAACATCCTTTGGCAAAGGCCATTCTTGATCAAACTACCGAGCGCGGGCTGGCTCTATCACCGGTTGAGAATTTCCAAAGCCACACCGGTACCGGAGTATCCGGTAACGTGTCTGGCAAGGAAATCTTCATCGGCAATGAGGAAATACTGATCAATCACAGCATTGATGCTTCAGCTACCGCTGAACTCGCGCAACAATGGCAGGATGAAGCAAAAACCGTCATCTGGATCGCAGATCGACAGGGTGTGATGGGGATTATCTCGATCGCTGATCCGCTGCGCAGCGATGCCAAACCTGCTATTCAGGCACTACACGATATGGGCATCAAGACCCTGATGCTGTCCGGTGATGCACCAAAAGTTGCTCAGGTAATCGGAAAACAGGCAGGTGTTGATGATGCACGCGGTGGTGTCAAACCAGATGGCAAATCAACAGTGGTCAACGAGCTGAAAGAAGCCGGTTATGCGGTCGGCATGATCGGCGATGGCATAAACGACGCGCCAGCACTGGCAGCTGCCGATGTGGGGATTGCTATGGGTACCGGCACGGATATCGCAATGGAAACCGCTGGTATCACGCTGATGCGCCCTGACCCCCGGCTGGTAGCCGCATCGATTTCCGCCAGCCGCGCAACGTTCAGAAAAATCAAACAGAATCTTTTCTGGGCGTTCATTTACAATATTATCGGCATACCCCTTGCCGCAATGGGCTTCCTGACACCGACGCTTGCCGGTGCCGCGATGGCGCTGAGCAGCGTCAGTGTCGTCAGCAACTCTTTGCTGCTGAGGCGCTGGAAACCTGATTTTTCAAAAACAGACTAACGGAGCAGAAAAATGGAACGTGTAGAAATTCGTGTTGATGGAATGACCTGTGGCGGCTGTGTTAAAAGCATCCAGAATGCACTGAATAACCGTGATGGTGTGGCATCAGCAGCAGCTGATCTGGACAGCTCGATTGTAGCGGTCGAATTCGATTCGGGTGTGATTCAACAAGATGCGATTGAGCAAGCGATTGTCGACGCAGGATTCAGCGTCGCAGCTTGAGCCCCGGCAGCCTGCCCTGACTGACACCTTGGTCAGGGCAGGTATATTATAAAATACTGCTCTCTGCGCCCGCAGCCTGGGGCTGATGTCTGCCCCCCGATAGTCACAGCTAGCTAGTGCCCTATACTGGCTCCTGATTTGATCTCAGAGTGTTGCGGACCAGGTGATACGAACCGTATAACAATTGCCGCAACCATCACCATCAGACTCAATGCGCCGATCAATGCAAACGGCGCTGCCGGCTTAACCGCATCAAACAATCTGCCGCCGATGCCAGTGGAGAAAAAGATGCCTATTGCACCCATAATATTGAACATTCCTACTACGACACCGCGCTTAGCCATGGGTGCTTCCTGGCCGAGCAATGTTGTTGCACCCATAAAAGCACTTGCCTGACCTATACCCAAAAATATAAAGAAGAGCCGGCTTTCGGCAGATAAAGGATCATCAACAAACCAAACCGAAAGAAACCCGAGCCCCGTCAGCCCCATAGAAACGATCATCCCGGTCACGCGGTTCATACGATCCAGCATCCAGCCCATCACCGGCATCCAGACCAGTGCAGCCCCCTGAACGACGCCGAATATTATCGCTCCTTTCTTCACTGCCTCGACTTCGCCCAACCCCTGAGAGATCGCAGCCGTAGTCCCCCACAGGACCGTAAAAGTACCGACCAAAACCAGATCACTTCTTGCGATAAAACCTGCCGCATAGGACAAAGCAACTCTGGGATTTCGAGCTTCGCCGAATCCCGCCCACGCCAGTTCCCACAAAGAGGGACGGCTTTCTCTCGGAGCCGGGGTACCCTTTTTCAGCCCCGTTGCAACGACGACTGCCGTGATCAGGCACAAAACTGCGATAATCGTATGCTTGTAGCGTCCGGCTACAAACTCATCCGCACCACGTTCGACGAAAAACTCGGCCAAATGCCCACCCATCGCAACCGAGATAAGCAAAATACCGATGCCATTCAGCACACCGATCGTCGCAACCAGCTTTCCGCGAGATTTTTCTTGTGGATAATCGGCAACAATGGTGCCCAGCATAGCGGTTGCCGCTCCGATTCCAACGGCATAGATCACGCGATACACAGTCAGTTCCGTAATCCCGGTTGCCGTTGGGTACAGATAATAGGCAAGCGCCATGACAACGAGCCCGAAACCATAGAGCTGCCGCCGACCCATGCGATCAGCCATTATCCCGAATAACGGAAAAACAAGAAGTAGCGTTATTTCATTCCAGACGGCGAGGTCTCCGGCGACTCTCCCCTGCTCCGAAAGCGGGATATTCAGGTAGATATTCATCACAAAGGGCGTGGCGACAGCAACGAATACCAGCAGGCCCATCGTCATAAAAGCACCAAAATAGAGTGCCAGACCGTTAGCCCGGGTTACTCCTGGAACGAGCCAGACTGGCCACAGGTATTGTCCGATCGACGGCGTAGATTTTTCTTCAACAGTTTGTGTCATATATTTATTTCTTTTTTTGATTCAGAAACCTGTGCAAACGTGCGTCCTGATTCCGGAAATGCTCTGAAAACCATGTATCCAGCATCTCGCTCAACCGCTGTTCCTCGCAACTTCCCTGCTGTTCAGCAAGATCCATCATGTCACGTATCCCATCCAATAATGTTTCGTGCTCTTCTTTGTGTGACTGGTACTCATCAAAGCCAAGATCACGCATCACCCCTTCTTCCAGCGCAAAATGCGCTGAAACCCGTGCAAACAACTCACCAAAAAACTGCTGCGTCCGCTGATTCGTACCCCGTTGCATCAGGTCATCATGCAACTCATTGATCAGCAGAATCAGAGCCTGGTGCTCATAGTCAACGGCCGGTATACCGATCGAATAACTGTCTTTCCATTCGATTAGGCTCACATACCCCTCCGGTTCAGTCGAAACTGAAACCACCTAATTCCGGCCGAAAGCTGACAACGAAGTTCTGTCGCTCATGTAACTCTACACGTTTAGTATGCTCAAAATCAAAGCTATCAGTACGATATGAATCGCGAAGCCGTGCAGTCAGGACATAGGAGCCAGGAGCCAATACGAAACGTTCATATACTGTTGACGTACCATCACCCCATATACCTGACGGTGGTGCTGCGCCCGCGTAAAGCAGATCACCATCAAGATATAACTCAACAATGACCGGCAGACGCTCCCGGCCACACTGTGTCGGGCGACGCATATTTGGTGCAAGTTTCTGAATCTCCTCGGGAGTCAGACGACGACACTCTTCCTTGCGCTCACCGGCATGGCTGAAAGCCATCTTGATCACTGCTCTGGATGGTTCCAGATACTCATATGCCGGAAAAACAGAGAAATAACCAATACCGGCCATGAACACCGCATACGCCATTCCCTGGGTCGACCACTTGATGAACCTATACAACTGCCGGATGCTCCTGTTTGCTCATCGGTTCATACCGCTGTGCAATTGCCGGCCTTTCTGTTTCCCGGTGGTTGATGTCGTACGTTCACGCAAAACTGCTTTGAATGCTGCAAGTTCCGCCGCCCGTCGCTTGTTTCGACCATTCCCCAACTCACATACATGTATCTGCTCTCGTGGCACGCGCCGACGCAAATACGGATCCCTCTGGTTGTCTATTCTTTGTCTCATCCATGTTGTGCCCAGGCGATTATAGCAACTGCCCTCCCGGCAACCATTGATGAATACCCCATCGGCAAGATCCCTTGACAAAACAAAATCAAGAAACGAGGGTGGCAACATACCGGTACAGGGAATATCTACAACGCCGACGCCCTGTTCCGGTGCCTGTGAAACAGACCCGGAATTAATACAGGAAAATACCAGAACGCGATCAATACCTTTCATCCTGGCCGCTAATTCAACAATCATTTCCCTTAAACCGGCAACAGGGTATTCCGGCAGTTCTATACCGGATACCAGCTCGCTGGTTCGGCGGAAAGGAGTAGCCGTCGGACATGATCCAACACATATGCCACAGGCCACGCAGTTGCCGGCATTCACGACAGCCTGACCATCGAACAATGCCCCGTCTGTTCTTGATCCCATGGTGATCGCACCATAGGGACAATCGTCGACACAGCGGCGACAGCCATTACAGTTATCAAGATTCACAACCGCTGCGACCTGATCTCGCAAAGGTGGTAACCAGGGCATGATAATCAGGACAAGAGTAACAACACCCAGCGCCAACCACAGTTGCGCACCCGGCACGACATCAAGTAACGGATATATGGCGAGGTAAAACCAGTCAAAACCGATGACTGATGGCACAATATCCAGATCAGCCGGTGCTTGACTGACAGCCGGAAAAATCAGCGACATTATGACCATGCTGATCAGTGTGCCCGCTGCCAGCGCCCGGGGCGGATTGATTCTGGCATTGTCGAGACGCTGTATGTGCAACCACATCAAAAACAGCATAATGAGTGGAAGCGCGATATGTATGAACACCATCAGCGTAAAAAACCGGCCCGTCAAGTGTTCATTATTGAGAAAATTTACCGCGATGGACTCACCAAAAAAAGGCAGCGTATCCAGCCACTCAGTCGTTGCAATTGCGATGTACTGAGCCAGAACATCCCAGACCATCCAGTAGCCACTGATTCCGCAGGCATAGATAAACCATAGCAGCGGTATGCCTGTAAACCATGCAAACCATCTTTTTCCTCTCATACGATCAAGCGAAAACTCGCGAATCAGATGCAGAAGCACAACCACAACCAGTGCATCCGATGCATAGCGATGCAGACTGCGCATGACACCGCCTGCATACCACTGAACATTGGTGATATGTTCAAGAGAATCGTAAGCCTGGGTAATGCCGGTATCGAAGAAAATATAAAGGTAAATTCCGCTGACTGCGACGATCCAGTAGAAAAACCAGCCCAGCGCGCCAAGATTTGCAAATGGATTCAGGGCGGGAGAAAAAAAGGAATCGAAACTGTATTCAAGACGCTGAAAAAAGAATCGTAAACTGCGCTTCAGACTACCCACTTGCTGTTTTCCAGGCACGAAAGATAAATGTACCCGCGGCACCCAGGCAAAGGACACCCACAAAGATGCCGACAAAAATCGAATAGTCAAACCGATACCGCCCGGAGTTCGGATCATAGACTGTACAGAACAGCAGCACATCGTTCAGCCATTCAGACAGCAGGCCGGCATCTGGCGGGGTATCAAACACCAGCTCTTTAAGTGGTTCTACCAGTGCCGGCATCGGAAACTTCTGACCATAGACCTGTCGGTATACCCGCCCGTCCCGATCCAGAACGGATGTCTGGGTCAGGTGCTCAAACCCCATGGGGGACGGGAAAAAAATAAACCCCAGCTCCTCGCTGAGTGCAGTGATTGTCGGAAAATCAGCACTCAGAAAATACCAGTGTTCAGCATCAATATTGCGTTGTTTCGCAAACATCCGCATGCGATCCGGCGTATCCACAGCCACATCAAAGCCAATTGTAACGACTGAAAAACTGTCCTGCCCCAGGGCCTCCCGTGCAATATCAACAGATCTCGCCAGATGCTCCGTCATCATCGGACAAACATGATAGCAACTGGTATAGATAAGACTGATCACAACAGGTTTGCCGCGCAACTGGTGCAGTGAGAAATTCTGTCCGCGGCGGTCGCGAAACCGGTAGTCGGAAATTGAATTTCCTATAGCCGCCTGACTGATGGCCAGTGCCTCTTCCTCGTCATATTCGACAGCACCACCAGCATGCCCCGGGCTCCAGAGCAGCAGCAACAAAAGAATGGTCAGCGGTGTTCTTGTCAATGGCAACCAGCCGGTGATACTAACCAAGAATCAGTCGATCAAGGATAGCTGCCATTAACAACATACCAAGCTGGATAATAGATGCTGCGAACGTACGCCAACCCTGTTGAATACCAGGATTTGCAACAAGTTTCAGGCAGGACCACACAAAATACAAGCCACCTGTGACTGCACCAAAAAGATAGATCCAGCTCAGGCTATACCAGAAAGGTACCAGTGACAGCAATACGAGTGCAATCGTATGAATCAGGATGGCACGTGTCGCAACAGAATCGCTGACCACAACCGGTAACATGGGTACACCAGCCGCTTTATAATCTTCTTTACAGGCGAAGGCCATGGCCCAGAAATGCGGGGGGGTCCAGAGAAATAATACCGCTGCCAGAATCAGTGGCTCCGGAGCAAATGCCGAATCTACCGCTGCTGCACCAGCCATCACGGCAAAGCTGCCCGATAGCCCGCCGACAACAATATTCAGCCAGGTTCGACGTTTCAGCCAGACCGTGTATACAACACCGTATGTGAATGCCCCGAGAAATATATACAGTGCAGCAACCACATTGGTGGCCAGCGTCGCTGCCACAAGTGATACCACCAGCGCCAAGCTCATGCCCGCTACCCACCAGGAGCCGGCGCGAAAACGACCTGTCACGAACGGTCGGCTCCGGGTTCTTTTCATCTGCCCGTCAATATTTCGTTCGTAGTACTGATTGAACAGACCGGCACTCGCTGAAGATAACAATACCGCGAGCCCGAGTATCAGAACCTGCCAGTATGACAGCCCCTGCTGCGGACTGACCGCAATACCAGCGAGGGCACAGGCCATAATCAGAAAACCAAGCCTGACCTTGGCTGTGTCGTAAATCAGTTTAAACATCTCTGTCATTATTGTATTACTCGGAAAAAACATCATAACCGGCTCGGCCAGGCATTATTGCCTGGCCAAGCAATGATCCGAAGTCTCTATTCTAACCCAATGGTCTAGCTCAATGGCCAGACTTCTGAGAGATATTTCCAATTGACAAAGTAGTACAGAACAAATGAAATAAAGAAAACTGCCACCAGCACCAGGGTTCCCCGGATATCGTGGGAATCCGAACTGCCGTATTGCCCTACTGCCGCAGCATCCGCCTGAAGCACAATCGCCTCTGTATCACCGATCCGGCGCCCGAAAAATACTGAACCCACGACGATGACAATAAATGATAGCCCACCGATCGCCGCCAGCACGGCGGCCATACCATTAAGCCCCATCATCATGTAGGCAGCACCGGCAAAATCGTATGGCAACAATGCATCAGCACCACTGATATCCCAGCTACGTCGTGGCACGCCCAGGGTACCCGCACCCATCATGAATACGGATATTCCTGCTGCGCCCAAACCGAACAAATACGGCTGCAGCCTGGCCAGTTTTGGAAACATCACCTCCCGCTGAAAGATCAACGGTACCAGCAGATAGGTCATGGCCATGAATGCCAGCGTCGTGCCCGCCACCACCGTGGCATGGAAATGACCTGGTACATATATCGTATTGTGCATGATCAGGTTGATCTGCTCGGTGCCCATCACAACACCGGAGATACCACCAAGAAACCCGAACATTACCAGTGACATGAACATGCCGGAGAAGGCCGGGTTGCCCCAGGGCGCTTTTCGCAGCCACTCGAATATTCCCCGATTGAACCCCCTGCGACGTTGCGCGACTTCAATTGCACCGGGAATCGACATGCCATGGATCATGCTTCCCAGTACCGCGAGGTACAAGGCATAGCTGGTATTGAAGATTTTCCACTCTGACGCAAGCCCCGGTTCAACCAGCAAATGATGTGCGCTGGCCAGCTGCAGGAACAGAATGTACATCAAAAATGCCATTCGGCTGACCTTCTCGGAAAGAGGTTTGGCACCAAACAACATCGCGGGAATGGCATACCAGATGGCCACCTGTGCAGCCATATTGATCTGCTGGGATGAATGCCCCATCGCCCACCAGATTGTCTTGTACATCAAAGGGTCGATGTGACTGACCAGACCAATTGACCAGAGGAAGGTGGGAATCAGGATAACGGCTCCCGATGCCAGTGTGAAAACAGCAATAATTGCTGCCACCAGCGCACCGAAAGTCACCAGTGGAACTGATCCTTCATAGGTCTTTTCCTGTTTGGCAATAACCAGTGTGGCAAAAAATATAGCGCACACCGTCAATGCCCCCACGGCAAAGATAATCAGGCCAAGATAGAACATCGGTGATGCACGCATGGGCACATAAGATGTGAACATGACACTGGAATCACCCTGCAAAACTGCAACATTGACCATCAAAGCGCCAATCAGCATCTCGAAAAAGGCTACCCAGCCCCATCGCGGCGCCGCCATCCGTGAGTTCAGCAGAACTGTCGAAGTGAAATATAACAGGGCCATTTCAAAGAAGATAACCCAGACCAGCAGTACATCCAGCCCGTGTGCTGTCAATGCGAGATAGAACATATCTGCCGGCAGAAAATGAACAGCCGGCCAGCGGGTCAGGGCCACCAGCAACCCGAACAGGCCGCCAATCGCCAGAAATACCACTGCCACCACCGCATTAGCCTTGATCAGTTTCTCGGCATTGCGGTCAATTTTAAAGCCTGTCGTTGCGCAGATCCGGAATTCAGTTTGAGTACTCATTATTATTCCTGCTCCTATTCGACGACGTAGATCTTGCCGATCATATCGTGATGGCCAATGCCACAATATTCATTGCAAATAACCCCGAATTCTCCCGCCTGATTGGGCGTGAGGGTAACAACCATCTCGTAATCGGGATGCACCTGAAGATTGATATTGACAGGCTGTAATGAGAAACCATGCTGATAGTCCAGGGAAGACAGGTGCAAACGATAGCTCTTGTCCTTCTCCAGCTCGAGAATCGGCCACCACTGCCACAGCCTTGCGAGCATGTAAATATCACTGCCGGGCGGTGGGCGAACAACCGGGAAACCCGCCTCCTCTCTCACTGTGTATTCATCAATCATTGCCTGTGTGCGCTCGGCAAAAACCTCCGGCTTGATGCGATAGGCTTCGCTGGACAGGTTCTGCTCACCAGCGCCGTGCCAGTAAATCATCATGAAGAACATGACCAGCCCCCACAAAAAGGCAATGGTGATCCAGATCAGTTCCTGTTTGGAAATAGGCTCATTCCACCAGATTTTGGTACTTGGTGATGTAATCGCCATGAGATTCTCCCCCGGTTAATCTGCCAGGGGAATCGAGATGATATCCATGATTCCCCAAATAATGTAGAGCACAGTCGGTATGGCTATGCCAAGAAACAGCAGTAAAAATGGATTGTCGAGCAATCGCTGCATGAACGGAATTTTCTCTTGCTCGTGTTGAGAACTGTCAGAATCAGCCATGGAATATCTCCCTTTTTTCAATTTGACAGGTTAGCTCCCACATCCCACCAAGGTAGCTGTCCTGCCGGACGCACACTAATATAGAATGAATAGATCAAAAATCAGGATAAACCCGTATATGACATAGATCAATACAACCCGCCATTGACCGGGATGGCCGAAATAGCGTTAATTATCTGGTATTCACTATGATTGGCACAAACCCAGGATGGCGGTAACCTCAGAGGCTGCGGAGCCCCGAATCAATATATCGAGCATGCCCTGCAAACCACCCCTCCAGACAGGTGTGCAAGCTCAGGTTGCAGTTGGTGCATTTGCCATCCTCATATGAGTCCATCATAGAGCGCATTTGATCCAGCAACTTCTCGTGATCGGCTTTATGAACATCATAGCCTGCGTACTGCTTGCGGCGCATGAACATCTCTTCGAGCGCAAAATGAGCGGACGCTTCTGCATATAGCTCGCCGAACCGGTCTGAAACCGAGCGTGTCACCTCAGTACGCTCGTAATTGTTACAGATTTCCTCCATCACACCGACAAGCTCGCGGTGCTCGTAGTCGAGACCCTGGATGCCTGTCCTGAGATCAGTCTTCAAACAGGCCAGTGACATCAGCATCGCTCCTTAAAAAGCCGGGTTTCGGAAAACCTTTCCATCATTCTGACCACTCCTGCTGAAGGTTCAGAGATTCCAGCATTTCCATACCAATACGGATATTTTCCCGTTCAGCACCCTCCACCCCGGCAATCACACGGTTGGCTCCGATGAGCCCGCCTTCAAATGCCCCACCTGTGTAGGTCGAGTAGATATTTTTACTCAGCAAGGTTGTATCATCAGTGGTGCGATAGAGTGTCCAGACTGCATTCATGCCAACAGTCATCCGTATGCTGAATGATGGCGCATCGATTTTGATAATCCGGATCTTCAGCACATAGGGTGCGCCGGTATCAATGTCCATACCATGAAAAGTACTACTGCCGCGAAGCATGGGGATCACGGTATCAGCAGCCCTGGCACTGTCGATACCGGAAAAAATACCGCTGGCAATCACTGCATCAGTAATAATCTGTTCAAAATAATCTGTCGTGATACCACCGGATGCACCACTAACAACCAGGTGAACTGCCCCGGGCGAACTTTCTTCCACCACCAGAGGATGATCATCTGGGGTCTCGGCCCTGTTTGCCGTCACCACCGAGCAGAACATCAGTGCAATAACCATCAAGATCAGCCGTCGTGATAAAGGTCGATAATCAGGAATATTCATTGTCATGCAGCCTGTGAAAAATAAGAAGGCCCTGCGGTGGTCTATATCAACTCTGTTGAATAAACCGCTACAGGGCCCTCGGTAACTAACCCCTGACGAACGGGCCCCGGAAGTATCTGGCTTCTATCCTCCCTTTGCCGGGTTGTCCTGAGCTGCCCAATCATTCTCATAGACAGTCCATTCACCTTCCTCAACCGCCTCTTCCTTACGGCGAAGCTTGAAGCCCCGGGATAATATGAACCATATGAGAGGCAACACGCCACCCCAGATGAACACGGCGCCACCGATCGTGCGGCAGTAAGTCAGGAATGAAAATACCGGACCAGTGACAACCTCGGCTGAACGGGCATACCAGGTACCCTCGGTGTAGGCGAGCCAGGTCTGGTACAGACCTACCGGGAACAGATCGAGGAACATCATCATCGCCAGTCCGCCGTTAAGCGACCAGAAAGCTGTTCTGATCAGCTTCGGATTCCAGGCCGATTTGTGGAACAGATGCTGGCAGCAGAACAGCATTCCGCCCAGAGCAATATTGCCTTTCACTCCAAACATGGCTGCGTGTGCATGATTACCGGTGAGGTAGGTTGCATGCTCATAGTAGTTGACGATCGGCAGATTGATGACCGAGCCAAATACCCCCGCTCCGAAAATATTCCAGAAGTTGACACCAAGGATGAACAACCAGACACCTTCCATGACCATGGTCTGTTTTCCTTCGAGAACATTCTGGTTGGCCTTGTAACCCTCCTGACGCATCTGCCAGGCATCCAGGGTCAGCAGGAGCAGCGGCAACACCTGAAGGGTGGAAAAGACGCTGCCAAGTGCAATGATCCCTGTCGGCTTGGCAATCCAGTAGAAGTTATGGGATATACCGATCGTTGCGGTGATCAGAAACAGCATCACGGCCAGGAAAATAACCCGTTCTGCCATCATCCGGGTAATCAGACCCATTTGAACCAGCATGTACCCGACTATGACGGTTGTGAACACCTCGAAGGTGACCTCAACCCACATATGTACCACCATCCAGCGCCAATAATCAGAGATGGCAAAATTCATCTCCGGCTGAACCAGCAGCCCGAAGAACAGGAACATCACCATGATACCGCTACCGTAGAGCAACCATGAAGGAACAGACCACAGGTTCTCCCTGGTCAGCCATGGTTTCACTGCGCGGTAAATAATGAATATCCAGAGGGCAAACGCTGCCAGCAGAGTAAACTGGAAGGCTCGGCCAAGCTCCATGAACTCCCAGCCCTGGCTTCCGAACCAGTACGACATGGTGTCACTCAGCATGCCCGTCTGTCCCATGTAGATCCCCACCAAGGCACCTGCACCCGTGATGATACAAAGAGCAAACAGTATATCGATCAGTGCTTTCTGCCCCGGCGGTACTTTAGAAATCCTCGGCAGGAAAAAGATCGTGTAACCAACCCAGCACATGAAGAACCAGAATATCTGCAACAGAGTATGCCAGCTCCGGGCCACCTGGAAGGGGATGATTGTATTCAGATCAAGACCGCCAGGACGGACGAAATCCATTGCGGCAATCACACCGCCTATAATCTGAACCCCGAATACGACAACCGCCAGGACAAAGAATTTATACGTGGACCTCTGGGTGGGACGAACATATTCGTTTTCGAGGTCGTAAGTAGTCAGTGACTGCCCGCCATTCTCGCTGGCCGAATCGAACACATCAACGGGCTGTTCTTTCATTTGACCGTAGACATACAGAACCGCCATAACACCAACGAACAGCGCAAAAATTGAAAAAACGCTCCAGAAAAAAGTGGGCGTAGTGGGAAAATTGCCGGCATCCTTGTCACCCGGCCAGTTGTGGGTATAACTATAAGTCTCACCCGGCCGGTTCGCAGCAGAAACCCAGCCTCCCCAGAAGAAAAATGCTGTTAAATCATGAAGATCCTGCGGATCAGTGATCAATGTGGAGGAATTAAACGCTTCATAATAAGTGGGATCGGTAAACATCCGGACATAATGTTCATTCAAAACCCGGAACGCTGAAATCTGGGCATCGTTAATTTGAATAACACCGGCTTCCTCATCGTAGCCGTTTTCATGAACCTCTCGCGCCACCCTCACCGAGATCCCGTCTCGATCATGCTGGGACAAATTTGTAGCGCCTTTATTGGTCAACTCTTGCGCATAAAAGTCCCGCATTCCCAAAACTGTCCGGTGCAATGCATCGGCCGTGAAATCCGGGCCACGCTCTGCACCATCACCCCAGAATGAACCCCAGCTCATCAAGCCTCTGAGGTGGAATATTTCCTGCCCGCGCTTGATTTGCGCACGGGTAAACACTGTTTCCCCTTCTGAAGAAACATAGTCTTCCAGCGGCGGAGCCCCCATATAGGTCGCGCCACCGAGATAAATTAACCCGGAAATTGATATCACGGCAACGATCATGAAATGCATTAGCCAGTATTTCTTGTTTACCAGCATTAACGCCAGGTTCATCTCAGGTTTTGTACTCATTTCCCACCTCATTCGAGTTTTCTTCTGATAGCCGGAACTGATCCTAATGAGTTTTATCAATTTTCCCTTGACATATGTCAAGCACGACCAACGCGTAGGCTTTATGTTCCTAATGAAATACGTTCAGCATATGACCGGGGAAAAGAGGATTCAGAGAACAGAATAATGGCCAGATTATTTTCATGGTTGAAAACTTTCTCAAAGAAAATCCACCCGGATGGGCCATACGAGTTGTATTACAAAAACCATCAATTGAAATGCAAAGGGAGCTACAAGGATGGTCAGCGAGTGGGGCAATACGAGTCGTACTACGAAAACGGCCAACTGGAGTCAAAAGGGCGCTACGAAGACGGAAAAGAAAATGGCTCATGGGAGAAGCTCTCTCAAGCTGGTCATTGGCAATTCAGGGGAGGCTACAGTTTTGGGGAACTGCATGGTTCTCAGGAGTGGTTTCACAAAAATGGGCAATTGCGAGAAAGACAAACCTATAAAACCGGGCGAAAAGATGGCTCCTGGGAACTCTTTCACGACAACGGTCAGCTAAGATCCAAAGGGAACTATAACGATGCCACCCGGGACGGCCCCTTCGAAACTTTCTACAAAAATGGTCAGTTGCGATCGAAAGGAAATCATACTGGCGACCAGCGAGATGGCCCATACGAGTCGTACCACGAAAATAGTCAGCTGGAATGCAGGGGGCACTTCAAAGACGGGAAGCGAAATAGCCTGTGGGAAAAATTCCATAATAACGGTCAACTGGAGTCCGGGGGGCAATACAGTAACGGGGGGAAAACCGGGTTCTGGGAGACCTTCCACAACAATGGGGAGTTGAGATCCAAAGGAAATTACAAAGATGACAAGCGTGAGGGTCTCTTCGAGGAGTACCATGAAAACGGCATTCTGATGATAAAAAGCAACCATAAAAATGGAAAACATGATGGACTCTATGAGTCATATGAAAAAAACGGAGTACTGAAAACCAGGGGAACCTTCAGAAATGGTTCGCTGGATGGCCCATTCGAACTATACGAAAATGGAGTCCTGCAATAGGCAAAGGAAGAAACTCACTTGACAAGACTTAGCTTAGCCAAAAAAATAGCCCATTATGAAACCCCTTTCCCGGCTCTTGCTCAAGGCCATAAGCTTGCTTCCAGATGGTCCCTGGATATGGCGGGCGAAGGCCGCTCAGCTGGAATCAAAAGGAGACTACAAAGATGGCAAGCAGGATGGTCCATGGGAAATGTTCTATGAAAACGGTCAACTGGAATTTAAGGGGAACTATAAGGAAGGAAGGCGACACGGTGCCTGGAAGATGTACCACGAAAACGGTCAGGTAAAAGTCAAGGGCAGCTCAAGATTCGGGGTGCCAGATGGCATTTTCGAAAGGTACTATGAAAATGGTCGACTGCAGGAAAAATCATTTTATGAACGGGGGGAACAAAAAGGTCCTTTCGAAAAATTCCATCTGAATGGCCAGCTGGCATCCAGAGGGAACTACGTTCACGGAAAACTGGACGGCCTCAGCAAACTGGATGGCCCCCTGGAAGCCTTCTACAATAACGGTCAATTAAGAATGAAAGGTCACTATAAAGAAGGGAACCGGGATGGTCCCTGGGAGTTTTATTACGACAGCGGTCAACTGGGGAAAACTGAAAACTATAAAAATGGTTTACTGGATGGTCTCTGGGAGTACTTCGACGAAAATGGCCAGCTGAAAGAAAGAAGGAACTACTAACGATGGCGAAATACTATGCTTTACTGTTTCTTGCTGTGGGAATAGTTCTTTACTATATTTTTATTCAGGATCCCTGCAGTAATAAAATAAAAACAGATTTTTCCAGAAAATACCCGGATTATAAAATCCTGAATTCCGGTGCGGGACAGACATCCCTGGACAATGTCAATTGTCATATTCACTACCGGAAGCCTGACAGCAACCAGGTTTATGAAGATGTCTGGCTATATCAAAAGTCAGGAAATGAATGGAGTTTTTCCAAAATCCTCAGGACAATCCGGAAAGAGCCACGTTAGATACTACAAAAGTAGTATTTGCCACCCACAATTCAAGAGAAAATCTTATGCCCGAATCAAAGAAAAAATTCCACTATTCAATTGCAAAGTTTTTGCACTGGATTGCAGCTTTTATTATTGCTTTCAACTTACTGTCCGGCTGGAGAATCGGGGACTTTCCACTGGATCAAAAACGGATACTCATCATGATTCACTCAGGGATAGGAACCACAATATTTCTCTTGATGGTGTTTCGCTGGTGGTGGCGAAAAACCCGCAAACTCTATACACCGCCAGGATGGTATAAAAGACCCACTATGCTTCTTCAATGGATTCTCTACCCATTGCTATTGATCCAGCCGGTGATTGGCGTAGTGCAGGCAGCCTATATCAACTATGAGGTTCGTGCATTTGGTTTCATCAACTATTCAGCTCTTGCTGTTGCCAATGAACGTTTACATAGCATATTCCTCGATTTACATGGACAGGCAGCTATATTGCTTATTGTGCTCATCCTCCTCCATGGCGTGGAAAGATCAAGAAAAGCTTTTATCTGATAGAAAACCTAACGTTCCAGCAACTTCAGTTTATCCGGCACCCCGTCCCATTCCTCAAAATCGGGCGGCGGTGATTTTTTTTCCGAGATATTGGGCCAGATAGCGGCCAGCTCAGCGTTCAGCCGGATAAACACCCGCTGATCCTCAGGAACATCCCTTGCTTCCATGATAGCGTCTGCCGGGCATTCCGGCCTGCAGAGTGCACAATCAATACACTCCCGGGGATTGATCACCAAAAAATTGGTGCCTTCGTAAAAGGCATCCACCGGACAGATGTCTGCACAATCCGTGTGTTTGCAGTTAATACAGTTTTCAATAACGACAAAAGGCATTGATATGCTCGTATTATCAGATCCGGTTTCAAAGTTGCTTCAGGGCCAAAACCATCCATGACTTCCGGCAACGGCCCCCGCAATAGTGACCAGACTTAGCATCAGGATACCCTGGTGAAGCCGGTGCATTCTCCGGAAAGTTGCTCGTGGTGCGCGGACCACAGCTTTGTTGAACCACCGGTGCAGAAACAATGGTTCAAGCACAAACAACAAGAGGGTGAATACAAACCAGACCAGCAACATACCATAAAACCACCAGTAACCTGCATCAAGAAACAAAGCCCATGAATCTGCTGCATACAACATGTAGAACCCCGAGAGACCTGTCACCAAAGTAACTGCTTTGGCCTGCCAGGAAAAACGGACTTCAATACGCTCAAACAGCTTCACACTCTCTTCGTCACAATCACTATCGATAACGCTCGGAATAATTATTGTTGTCACAAACCAGACACCACCTATCCAAAGCACCACGCTTAACACATGTGCAATACGGGCAAAAGCAACTACCTCCATAGATACCTCCTGTCATATGATCCATATTGCATGGAGTGCAACATGATGACTCTGAAGCCAGTATAATAGCGGTTATTCAATACCTTGGCGTATCGCAGGAGAAGCAAACATGCAGACATTCGGTCTCAACTACGATGTCAAGATTGGACGCATCGAAGAATTTCAGGAAGCTACACGGCAACTCATCGAAGTGATGCAGGGTTGCGAAGGTCACATTGAGACAAGACTTTTCTCAGATGTTGCGAAACCAAACTCAATGATGATTTACTCAAACTGGAAAACCAAGGCAGAGTTTGGTGACTTCATTCGATCAGACATCTTCAGACAGGCGCTGGATGCCGCCTCGGACATGCTTGAAAACAAGCCGACCCATTTTGCGAGTCAGAATATCCGGCTCATCAAGCCTTCTTCCTAATCCGTTCCTCCAGCTGCCGGCTCCGATGCCGGCTCGGACCATTTCACCTCCTCATGAACAAGGTTGTAATGGCACCGGATACAGGTTTTCTCTGTTTTCTGGTGACTTTTTATTTTCTTATACCATTCGCTACCGGTCTTGTGACAGACCTTGCATTTGGCACTGTCCTCCTCAAGCATCTGATTTCGTACCACCTTCGCCAGTGCGGGGCGCAAATCATCCATTGCGGGCATATCACGCAGGCTGCTTGAGATAACATGGAATGGACTTTCCCCGAAGGCTCCCTCATTGATATAAAAAAACTTCCAGACAAGAAACTGCCAGACACTATGTGGGTTGTGACAACCCATACACCCGGTTTTGACACCTCTTTCATTATCGTAATGAGGTGATTCACGATACTCCTCGTATGGATAGGCATGGCACTCGGCACAGCCCACAGTCATATTGAAATGCCCGGTATCGATCTCTCTGGTCGGCTTGTAGTCTTCTATGGATTCGCTCAGTACGCTCGTTTGTTTGTACTCTTCATAGTCAACGAATATCTCGTGGCAGGTCGTACAAACATTATTCCGCGTAAACCGGCTATGGGTCCAACTCAGTGTCGCAATGGCAAGAAGCAGGCCTGATGCCACAATAGCGGTAATGACACGCCCTGATGCAGACGCCAGGAAACCAGGAAGTTTCAAGCTGCGTTTCCTCCGTACAATTTTTTGTAAATGGCGAAGTGCATGGTGTTGTCCACGCTGATATCGCCGTAGCTGTCACCTGATTCGGCCGGGGAGACCGTTACCACGGTATCATTCCAGACCTGCGCACCGGTTTCCGGATCAATGAAAATGGGGATGATATCGTTGGCACTGACTCCTCCATCCCGCCACCAGAGGTTGTGATCGATATCCGGATCCTCTTGCTCCTTGCGGGCGAAAGAGGCGTGCGCATGGGGATCGGCGAGGGCCACACGACCGTAGGCGGTACGACCCACCGAGGTGCTGATACCGATTGTCTGCGGATGGATGCCTTCGGTTAGCCATGCCCTGGTGACCATATGGCCCACTTCGCTGGTAACCCGCACCAGATCGCCGTCGCCAATTCCGGACTTCCGGGCCACACCCCTGTTAATCCAGAGCGGATTAGAATGCCACAGTTCCGAAAGATATTTCAGGTTGGATGTCAGGGAAAGACTCTGACAGGCGACTTTGAAGGTAGTCAACACGAACTCATTCGGTTTCAGATCACCATGGGCCGGGTTCGCGCTCCAGGCCAGCGTTTGAATCTCGATCTTCCCGGAGGGGGTAGGAAAGCCTGCTGGATTATAGGTATGGTATTCGGCCTCAACCGGCTCCCCGTTGTTAATAATCTGCCTTGTCGCCGGATCGATCTTGCCGTATTGCGGCCAGGTGCCCCTGGATCTCATTTTCTTGTAGCTTCTCTTGCTCATCCCGGGCGTTGCATCGACCGCCTGCTTGACCGATTGCCTGGTATCGGAGAATGCCCAGTACTGCCTCATTCCCCGGCTGCCATCCGGATCGATGGCTTCGACGATCTTCTTCAGCGTCATCCGCACGTCCTGCGCCATACCCCGGGGCTCGATCTCCGGGTAACTCATGCTGACCCACGGCCAAAGGGCGGTCGGGCTGCTGCCCACATCGTGGCGCTCCACATCCACGACATCAGGGAGAATGATATCGGCCAGCTCCGCAGTCTCACTCATGAAGGGACTGAAATCGACAAAATATGGAATCAGCTCCGGATCCTTCAGAACCTCTCGCCAATAACTTGCAGCCGGGGAAGAGTAAGCGGGGTTGCTCATATGGTTGAAGAACACCTGAACCCGGTGGAGACCATCCTTTACCTCAAAGGGAAAGACCGGATTCAACCGCTTCGAGGTGCTTCCCGTCGGAGCCGGCACCGGCTGTGGTGTGGCGACATTAAACTGGCGCGGCAGGCAACAACCTCCTGCCGTATCAATATTCCCGGTGATCACAGCAAGGAGCAAACAGGCCATCTCTGTATCAATTCCGTTGCGATGCCAGCTGATACCGTTTTGACTGACAACCGTTGCCTGTTTTGACCTCGCAAATTCGAGCGCAATTTTCCTGATGGTCTTCGCCGGAACCCCACTGGCTTTTTCCGCCTGTTCGGGGGTGAATTTCTCCAGATCCACCGCCAGTTGCTCGCTGGAATAGTTGGTCCAGGTATCAATGAAATCCGGGTCTGCCAACCCCTTCTGCATGATAATGTTGGCCATCGCCAGGGCAATGATGCCATCGCTGCCGGGGAATACGGGGAACCACTCGTCACTCCGGCCGGCAGTATTCGACATGCGCACATCGAACGTCACCAGCTTCAGTCGGTTGTTGACGATACCGTCGGTCAGCCGTTGTGCCAGTGGCAGTGCGGTCTCCATAATATTGGCGCCAAAATTAAGCACATATTTCGTGTGCTCGAAATCGGGGAGAACCGTCTTGAAGCCCAATACCTGCTCAAGTACTGCCTGCTTGGGGGCGGTACCGATGGAAGGCAGGCGGCTGCGGATGACCGATTTAGAGCCTATGGTATCCATGAACCGGACAGTGCCTCCATCCTTGAAGCCACCCTCGTTGAGGTAGATGCTATCAACATCGGTCAATGCATCCCGCACCCTGCCCGCCACTTCGGCAATAGCTTCATCCCAACTGATTTCCTGCCACTGCCCGGAGCCACGCGCACCAACCCGTTTTAGCGGGGCGAGTATCCGGTCCGGATCGGTGGCACTGAAAAAAGACGCCATCCCCTTGGCGCAGAATTTACCTCTCGTGGCGATATGATCCGGGTTGCCTTCGGTCTTCTTGATCTCTCCGTCTTCGGCATAGGTAAAACCACCGTCGAAATAGGGGCAGAGAGTACACAGATAGGGTTTCCTCCGCCGCGGATGGAAAGTTCTTATCTGGTGAAAGTCCTGGCCACCGAGATCGAGTTCCATGGCATTGAGCAATACGGGACAGGCCACGGAAGCCGCCGCGCCGAGCTTCATGAATTTTCGTCTGTCAATATCTGCCATTATTCGACTCTCCTCAATAGAATGTCTGCAGATACTGGCCGCCCATAACCCACCAGATCCTCATGCCGTAGACACCGGCGCCAACCATGATGCAGGCGATGACAATTCCAAACCTGGTTCTTTTAAGGGGTGATACAAGAATAATAATCGGGATGAGCAGGCCGATAACGATCTCAAGCCACAGGTAGGAAAAGCGGAATACCCCCAGCAATACCTCCTCATGTGCCATGACCTCATCCTGATTACCGTATACGCTCTGCATGAATTCCAGAAATAACAGGAAAGCATCAAAGATCAGGCCGTACATCATGTATTGAGCCAGTTCTTCCATCAGTGACCAGTCAACCCGCTTTTCGGCCCGGCTTATAGCAGAAACGATCATATTCCGGATCCACACCCACAGCACCAGCACCGCAACACCGGATATGAATGCACCGGTCAGAAACAGCAGTGGCGCAAGAGCAGTATGGTTCAGGGATCGTCCCGGATTGAACTCCATGACCACGCCGGTATACAACTCGACCGCCACAGCCAGAAAGACGCACAGGCCACCGATCATCTTGGCCCACCGCTTGTTTTCCTTTATCACAGAATAGCCGTAGAACATCATCGTGATCGGGTAGATCATGATCAGCACCGAACCCCAGGACATGGGTCCGGTGGCATGCCAGTAACTGGGCAGCATCAGGTAGATAAAACGCAATGGCTGGCCCAGATCCCATACCAGCAGGACGGGAACCAGCATCAGCAGGATGATCGCCATCCCCGTTGCCGGCAGGGCCAGCTGTTTGTAGCGCTCGACGCCGAAAACCCAACCAAGACTCGCGATAACATATGCCCCGGCACTCGCTCCCACCAGCCAGAAATAGACGGAAATAGTCGTTCCCCAGGCGACATGGTGGAAGACATTGGAAATGATTACACTCTCATTCATTACCTGCGTGCGCCCCTCTACCTCAAGTAAAGATTCACGTAAGCGTCAAATACTTCTTTCGCTTTATGCGGTATCGAGCGCAGGAATCCACCGAAATTTCTGCTGACCTGGCGCATCGTCGATTCACCCTCCACAATATCGCCGAACGCATCCCCTTCGTGGTTCCTCTTGTAGGTGTTGAATTCCTCCCGGAGCTGGGTGGTCCGGTTCAAATAGCTGTGGGACTCATCCATGATCTCCCAATCACCGCCGATGTAGGATACGGACGGGCTGGTGCCCAGTTCAGGCTTCAGTACCGTCAGCGTCTCCCTGGTAGCCAACTGAGCTACTTCACTATTGGGGTCATTCATATCACCAAAGATCCGCGCTCCTCCCACACAGGCCTGAACACAGGCAGGGACGAGTCCCTTTTTTACCCGGTGGATACAGAGGGTGCACTTGTCCACCACCAGTTTGGGAAGGTTCTTGTCAGTCCGCTTTGCAGGAATAAGGTGCCTGGCGTTATACGGACAGGCAACCATACAGGTGCGGCAGCCGATGCATCGGTTATATCGCTGCAGGACGAAGCCATCCTTGTGCTTGTACGTGGCTTGAGTAGGGCAGTTGCGCACACAGACCGGATAGTCGCAGTGGTTGCACATACGCGGCATGAAAATCCGCTTTGTATTCGGGTAAGTTCCTTTATCGGCCACCTTCACCCATGTCCGCCAGACACCCATGGGAACGCCGAACTCCGCTTTACAGGCGACCACACAGGACATGCACCCAATGCATTTCCTCAGGTCGATGACCATGCCGTATCTTTTCATTCCAGGCACACCCCTTGTGCCTGGTGTCTGGAGTCCATATGAACGCTGCCGCTCACGCATAATTCTTTTCCCTGGTTATTTCAGCGATGCTGACTCTGCCTTTTCCGATCCACCCCTATCTGCCAAACCTGTTGCGTATATAAGCAATCAATTCCCAGATCTTTTCCTCGGAGAGGCCGACATCGGAGTCAGGGCCCACCGGCACCATCTCGGTACCTTCGCTCCCGTTCATCATGATCCAGAAGAGTTGCCCGTCCTTCCTCTGTGCAAGATAACCGGGAGCGTTGAATGCCGTTGGTTTGATCACGAAATACTCGGCCTTGGATCCGTTACCATCCCCATTCACACCATGGCACTTGCGACACTTTCTTTTGTAAAGCTTGCCGGCTTTCTTGAGAAAATCCTCATCAACCTCGTTGTAGTTGACAGGACTGACCATATCAAGGTACCCGGACGGTGCTTTGGGGATCTGGTGCTCCCCCCCTGCAACTGCCGCAGTGGCAGCAAAAAGAATGATCAAAACAAATAGCCCGCACATCCTGTACCGCTCCACAACGAGAGCGTATGGATGATATTCAGGCGGGCACACCTTTATTATTGGGTAAATTTGGCACGCATATAACTTATCAGCTGCCATATTTTTTCCTCGGAAAGACCGGCGTCAGATTCAGGGCCGAACCCCTCCATTTCAGTACCTTCGACTCCGTACATAGTGACCCAGAACAGCTGCCCGTCTTCCCTTCCTTCGAGATAACCCGGGGCATTGAGCGCAGTAGGCTTGATTTCTATGTCCTCGGCAGCGGATCCCTCGCCGTCTCCCTCAGTACCGTGACACTTGCGACATTTGCTCTTGTAAAGCCTGTGGGTTTTCTTGATGAAATCCTCATCGACATCATCTTCGTCAATAGGGTTTTCCATATCGAGGTATTCTTGCGGGGCATCCGGAATCTCAAATTCCTCTGCTGAACTTGTGCCGGCAGCGACAAGAAAAATAAAGCCCAGTACAAAAAAAGCAATACCTGTTCGATTCATACTCTACTACCTCTGTTCAAAAGAAAAGGGGCTGAGAAACTGCCCAGCCCCTTTATTTTAGGATGACCTACCGGGCGCTTGTCAGTAAATGTCATTCATCGTGTTGTAGACATTAAACTTGCCTGTAGGCGTATGCAGGCCTTTCACTCTTTTCTTCACCTTCAGGGTCTTGTCATCCAGGATGACGACTTCACCATCTTTATCCCAAAGAGAGATCCAGACCTCGTCACCGGCTTTATTGAACTCCATATGGACAACCTTCTTATCGAAGACGATCTCCCTGGGCTTGGCATCCGGCTTGTTCATATCAAACACAGTAAGAACATTGGACTTGTTCTGGTTAATTGTGTTGTCACAATAAACATTAGTGCTGTTCGGATGCGTCTTGATGAAAAGAGAATTACCATCCAGTTCCCATTCCCTGACAACCGTCCAGGCATAGTCCTTCGATGGGTCAGTGCTGATGATGGAAACCAGACCTTCGCCGAGATGTACTGTCGCCCAGACGTTACCGAACTCGGGATCAACCCAGTTGGCGCCCCTGCCCGGATGCGGCTTGGTGCCCGTAATGATGTTCGCAACCAGCTTCTTGTCCACGGTATCGATAACGGAGATCGTATCCCGCGCATTGGCCGCTACCAGGAAATACCTCTTGGTAGAATCCCAGCCACCGTCATGAAGGAAGCGCTCGGCGTTGATCTTGGTCTCGATGATGGTATCGTCCCCCATCCTGCTGTAATCGACCAGCAGAACCACACCGGTTTCCTTGAGGGTAAGAACCCACTCGGGCGCATTGTGTGAAGCAACGATCGAAGCAACCCGCGTCTCATCCCGATACTCATTGGTATCGTATGTGTAGCCCCGGGTACCCACAACCTTCAATGGCTCAAGCGTATCACCTTCCAGTACGACGTAGTGTGGCGGCCAATAGTTGCCGACAACCGCATACTTGTCCTCAAAGCCCTTGTACTTGCTGGTGTCGATAGACCGGGCATCGATTCCGGTCCTGACCTCGGCAACCAGATTGGGCGGGCTGGCCCACATATCCATCATGGTCGCCTTGCCGTCACGACCGATGGCATACATATACCGGCCGGAAAGGGATGTCCGGAGGATATGGGTCGCAAAACCGGAGTCAATGGTGTTCAGGATTTCCTTGGTGTCGCCATCAATGATCACAACCTTGCCCACATCCCTGAGAACCACACCGAAGTAGTTCTGCCAGTTTGCTGCAGGTGGCTTGGTGGGTCTGTCCGCAACCGGCACATGAACCTTCCAGGATTCTTTCATCTCCTTCATGTTCCACTCGGGCGGTTCCGGGACTTCAACCTGGACGTATCGCGCCATGAGTTTGGTCTCGGCGCGGGTCATAAACCCGTCCTTGCCCCAACCAGGCATACCGTCATCTGTGCCTTCATACAGGATCTTTTCCAGAGCGGCCAGAGTCTTTTTCCGGGTGCTTGCGGGGGTGATGTTTTTCCCGGTCGCACCTTTTCTCAGAGCACCGTGGCAACCGGAACACCTGTCAAAATAGATAAACTGTGCCGTCGTAAGCTCTTGTTCGGTCATTTCGGGTACCGGCTGCAGTTCTGCTGCACCCGCCGTTGCCCAGCCCGCCAAAGAAAGTCCAGCTGTAAGAATTGCTGAAACAGTTAGTAGTTTCTTCATAGTTATCACCCATCAGTGCTTGGAGTTATCAACAACCCGCTCAGAGTGATTCACATCTTTAATAGCATCCGGCCAGCCGGTGAGCCACCAAAATCAACTATTGCAAACCTCTCTTGTTGGTTCCAGCAAAGCAGAGCACACGCACGATTCCTGTCCCGGCGATGTACACACTATGCCGTGGGTGACGGTAAAACAGGGAAAACACTAATAGAATCAGGATAAACCTCGGCCGGATCAGGACAAACCCGTATACTGCCGAATCAGCGCAAAACTGGTGAGCGCCAGAGTGAGCAAAATAGCGAAGAAAATCAGGCTTCGTTTCTCAAACCGCTTTCCTGCCGCCACCTCCATTCGGTTGAGCAGCCAGTCCGACAGAAAATAAAGCGCAATCGCCGCCAACGTGTAAAGAACCGTCTCTTTCATGCCTTGAAATACTCCTGTGTAGCATCAGCGAATACTTTCATCTGTTCTACCGTACCCATGCTGACCCGGCACCAGCTATCGTACGGTGCATAGCTCCTGCCAACAAGGACGCCCCTGGTACGCATTGCGGCTCTGAAGGCTTTGACCGAACTCCCGGTATCAAACAGAACAAAATTTCCACGGGATGGCACATAGGCCAGACCCGCATCCCTGCAGGCACCGTAAACGAGCTCAACAGATTCCCGGATTTTCATCCGGCTGAACTGCTGGAACCCCCTGTCCTGGTAACTTGCCATCGCTGCTCGCAGTCCCGCGATGTTCAGGATCGACATACGATAACGCTCAAACTGTTTGATAGTCTCAGGTTGTGCGATTGCATAGCCGATACGCAGTCCCGCCAACCCGTGGAGTTTGGAAAAGGTACGGCTGACGATGACATTCTCACCAGCACGCACATTCCCGACCGCAGTATGTTCAGCAAGATCCTCCGACAGATCCAGATACGCTTCATCAACCACGACTGTTGTCTGGCGCGATACCTCAGAGATAAAAGGACGCATCTCCACGCCCTCAATCATGGTTCCGGTTGGATTATTCGGATTACAGACCAGGACGAGACCGGTTGCCGCAGATACCCGACTGGCCATGGAAGCCAGGTCGTGACGCATGTCTGAATCAAGATCGACCTCGATAACTCGTGCCCCCAGGTTTCGGGCGTAGGTTTGCAGGAATGTAAATGTTGGTCGTGCGGCGATCACTTCCCTGTCATTCCGGCAATAAATCAGTGCGGCGATACGAAGAATTTCCCCGGAGCCTGCCCCGATCATGATGTGCGCGGGACTCACACCTTCCTGTGCTGCGATCAGCTTCTTCAGTTGCTGATCCTGACGAACCGTGTACTTCCATGAATCAGGAATTGCCTCAGCAAGTGCTTCCACCGCGCTTGCCGAAGGACCATAGGGATTCTCATTGGCTGATAACCGGATCAGTCCATCCCGGATCTGTCTGTCAGAGCGGCTCTGCGGCCTCGACTGAGCCAGAACCTGTGATGGCATCAGCCCGGCTGCTGCACCGGCAAACACTAATTGTGATCCTGCGAGCAGCGTTCTTCTGGTGATCGAAACAGCCATACCACACCTCCTGTTATTTCATTCTGCTATATCTTGCCATCAGAATACTCGCTCGGAACCTGAAATTTAACGTTGATGTCAGAGGCCAGGTGCTGCTGACCTTTGCGGCGGAGTAAAGCGGACCGCAGGGAGCCATCCGCGGCAAAGGTCAGCAGCACCTGGCCTCGGGATACACCGCCTTAGCGTTTGTGTGGATCACACACCGGTTTGAATCATGGTGCCAATGGCCCGGCATCGCCTGTCCGATCCCTTTTTGACGGAATGGCTCCCTGCGGTCCGCTTTATTTCCTTCAAAAAGGGATCGGACAGGCGATGCCGGGGTTTGCCGCCAGGTTTGTGTATCGGGGAGATGGCGCTGGGGTCAGATACTGATTCGAGATTAAATCTCGGTGATTACAGCTATACCGTGGTCAGGCTCCGTTCAATAATCGCCTCTTTAATCACAGGTGCTAGGATGTACCAAACTGGACAGGGAGATCATCATGATCTACAACAATATTCTTGAAACCATTGGTAACACACCCGTGGTTCGGCTCAATCGAATGGCACCGGACAAGGTTGAGATCTACGTCAAGGTCGAGTCGTTCAATCCCATGGGATCAGTCAAAGATCGTCTCGCGCTGGCGATTATCAACGATGCCGAACAAAAAGGAACCATCCAGCCGGGACAAACAGTTATTGAAGCGACTTCGGGTAATACCGGTATCGCGTTGGCCATGGTCTGTGCGGCAAAGGGTTACCCTTTCGTTGCGACGATGGCAGAGACTTTTTCTGTCGAGCGACGCCAGATCATGCGGGCACTGGGTGCAAAGGTCATCCTCACTCCCGCGGCTGAACGCGGTTCGGGAATGGTACGCAGGGCTGAAGAACTGGCCGAACAAAACGGCTGGTTTCTGGCGCGTCAATTTGAAAACCCGGCAAATCCTGCGTTTCATCGTCAGACAACAGGGCCTGAGATTCTGCAAGATTTCGCCGGGCGGCGGCTCGACTACTGGGTCACGGGCTGGGGAACCGGCGGTACATTGACCGGTGTGGGCGAAGTGCTGAAAGTGGCCCGGCCAGATATCAAAATTATCGCCACGGAACCCGCTGGTGCTTCCATGCTCGGCGGCGATGAATGGCAACCGCACAAGATCCAGGGGTGGACACCGGATTTTCTGCCCGATGTGCTCAATACCGAGGTGCATGATCAATTGGTGCCGGTAAACGACGAAGACGGCAAAACGACTGCCCTGCATCTGGCGCGCGAAGAGGGAATTTTCGTTGGCCTGTCTGCCGGTGCAACGCTTGCGACCGCGCTAAAGCTTGCTGAAGATGTTGAGCCGGGGTCGGTCATCCTTGCGATGCTGCCGGATACCGGTGAACGCTACTTAAGCACCTATCTGTTCGATGACCTGGAACAGGGTTCGGACGATGACTGGTTAGCCGAACAAACTGCTTCGGGAAGCTAGCATGTTGCAAAATGGCCCCATCGCCGGCGCAGACCGGATTGACTCGCTTGATATTGTCCGCGGCGTAGCCGTATTGGGCATTCTGTTGATGAATATCTGGTCTGCCGCGGGACCACGATTGATCTGGGACTATCCGATCGCCATCGCCAATCTTTCCGGGGCGCCGCTGGAAACCTGGTTTATGGTCCAGGTGCTGTTCGAAGGCAGTCAGCGTACGCTGTTTTCGATGCTCTTCGGGGCCGGTGCATTGATGATTATTGAACGGCTGATGAGAGGCAGCCAGGCTCATCGCGCGAAAAATATTTATTACCGCCGCACCGGGTGGCTTGTTCTGTTTGGTTTGGTGAATGCCTATTTTTTCCTCTGGCCTGCCGACATTCTCTATATCTATGGCATCTGCGGACTGGCGCTGTTCCCGCTGCAAAAACTCGGCAACCGTGCCCTTGTTATTGTCGTTATCGTTGCACTGCTCGTTCCGGCAAGTTTTCGCATCATCGAAATTAACCAGCTTAAGGAAGCGCAGCAAAGTTATCTCACCGCCCAGAGTGACAACCCGGGTGATGAGCAGGCAATGCAGGCATGGACAGATGCGCTGGCAAAGGCCCGACCCGATGCAAACGATGAGAAGGTACTCGAATCTGTTCGAATAATGAGTGAGGGCAGTTTTCCGGAAATTTTTAAAAAACAGGCAATTTCCAGTCTTATTCTGCAAACCATTGTTGGCTTCAAGTGGTTTTTACTTGATGCGCTGGCGGCAATGCTGATCGGAATGATGTTCTACCGTATGGGCATTCTGACTTTGAAATCGCCGAAGAGTTACATTTACATCATGCTGATCGCCGGCTACGGAATCGGCCTGCCGCTGTCTTTCTGGGAAACATCCACTGCAATTGCAGCTGATTTCGACCCACTGATCAAAACCCAAACCATGCTGACTTATGACATCAGCCGGATCGCCATGGCAACCGGGCACCTGAGCCTGATTTTGTTGTTTTGCCTGGCGGGATGGGGGCAATGGATCAAGGTCAAGCTGATGGCGGTCGGCAGGATGGCGCTGACCAACTACCTTGCCCAGTCGATATTGTGCGCCTTTATATTCCTGAGTTTTGGTCTTGGTCTGTATGGGCAGATCAACGGTTACTACCTGTATCTGATCGTCGCGGCAATCTGGGCAATCGAAATCATCTGGAGCAGCATCTGGTTGCGACACTTTCGGTTCGGCCCGTTTGAATGGTTATGGCGTTCTTTGACCTACGGCACAAAGCAGCCGATGAGGCGGACTGGCTAAAGGCACGCGCTGCCGCGCTGAACGGGAACAGCCACCTGCCGGAACTTGCGCCGATCAATATTCTGCGCCAGACAGCTTGAGGAAAGAGCCGCTTATATGGCTCTCCTACGACTCATCATCCCAGGGTTCATCATCGGTGCCGTCATCGTACAGGTCGGAAATGTCCTTGTGGGCGATACCTTTATGGCAATCGATGCAGGTCTCTCCTTTTTCAGACCCCTCGCGGTGCCGGCGCCATGCGGTTCGGGTTTGTGTCTCCTTGCTCATGGCGTCGTAAGTGTGACAGTTACGACATTCCTGGGAGTCGTTGTCGCGCATCGATTCCCACACCCGCGTTGCCAGATCCAGGCGTTTTGCTTCGAACTTTTCCGGCGTATTGATCGAGCCGGTGAGCCAGTAATAAAGCTCGTTCACCGCATGGATCTTGCGCCTGATCTTGGAGAACCATGGTCGCGGGACATGGCAATCCGAGCAGCTGGCACGGATTCCGGTCCGGTTCTGGTAGTGAACCGTACTGGTGTATTCCTCATAAACTGTGTCGCGCATCTCATGACAGGAAATGCAGAATTCAAGACTGTTGGTGGCCTCCAGTACGGCGTTAAGCAAGCCCCAGCCAATGATGCCCACCAGACACAGCCCAAGAGCAATCCCCCAGCGAACCAGGAACCTCGGCTTACGGCTAGTGACAGGTGGTGGGGTGGCTCGACCGGACATGGGACAGCCTTTCTGCTTCGTATCCTACAAGCAATTCGGTAATCTCTGCCAGGGTACGGTAGAAGGTGATTATCGACTTTTTCGCCACGTCCTTTCTAAACTCCGGTATCCAGGCCGCGAGATGTCGAGATAGAAAATCATCTTGCGCCAAAACGTAAGGCTCAACATTCAGCTCCTCGGTCAGGGATTGAGCCTCCTTGGCAGCCAGAAAATGCATGAATTCCAGCTCACCGGTCAGGCTATCCTCGAGTTCACGGGAATTTTCAGCCACAGTAAGACCGAAGTTCTTATAGAAAGCCTTCAGTTCCAGCAAAATGGTGGGCTTGTCGCTGCCTTTTACGTAGTCGCTTTCATACAGTGATGCGCTCGGCGTCGGCATATTAGTATGAAAGCTATTCAGGTATTCCGCCTCGAAGGCGTCCAGCCTGCTGCCCACATCTCTCAGGCCATCAGCTATGGTATCGATATCGATTCCCTCTGTGGGCATGCACTGCGTGATGCAACGCACGACATCCAGTTGAAATGCCCCCTCTACAATCTGTGCGTGCTGATCCGTCTCCGGGTAGCCGAACCCAAAGGCCAGGAGACCATAAAGGTTGCTTCGGGCAATCGTGTCTTCAACCCTTTCATTCATTGATGATTTCCTCGCTAATCTTTAGAAGGATAAGCTTATTCGATTTCTTCGGCTGTAGCCTGGAATTCCTCGCGGAACGAGGGTACCGGCTGCCCCTTGAATACGTCGTAAAGCTTGAAGTGGGCGTGCATCGCGTCTTTGCGAATTGCGGTCTCGAAATCGAAGGCATACCTGGTATCAATCTCCGGGGTAAATGAAGTGAACGGTGCTTCAGCACCCTTCCAGGGGGAGCCCTCGTAATTGAGGTGACAACCTGCGCAGACTTCTGCAAAGTCAAAGTACTGGCCGGCCGCGACCAGCACGCTCCGGTCCGTCGATACAGCCTCCAATTTCAGCCTGCGCTCCGCATCACCGTGTATTTCCCGATACACGCTACCGGGACCGTGACAAGACTCGCAACCGACGCCAATCAATCGTCTGGCCCGGGCTTTAGGCAGATCATCGACGTAACCGCCGGGCTTCCCGTAACCCGTGGTGTGGCACCCGAGGCAGTCGGGATCGGCTGTGTAGTCTTTGTCCGGGTCCAGCATGGCTTTTAGCTTGGCTTCACGCCTGGAGCCGGCCTTAAGGGAGATGAATGCCTTGGCGTGAGCAGTATCCCGCCAAGGTTGCTCGTGGGTATCGTGGCACTTGGTGCAAACCTTGTAGCCCTCGAACTGTGGTGTATCCGCAACTACTATCAAGGGAGCCGACGACAAAATACAGATCGCCGACACCGCTACCAGTGTTTGCAAGAAGCTCACTCGGTGCTGCTCCAATCCGCCTCAGGTCAGGGGATCAATCATCATGTCGGCCGAGCGCTGACCGATGAGAACATCCATCAGGTCGGAAGGCTTATTCTTTGCCTTGCGGGCGCGCTCCTTGCTCAGTAACGCAAGCACATTTTTGACTTCGCTGCCGAACATCTTTTCGAGCAGCGCCAGCGGAATCTTGTTATCGCTGCTCGTTTTCCCCATGTCGTCTTCCATCATCGGCCCCAGGAACGGGGGAACATAGAATACATTGGGTTTGGTGCCGAATTCTGCGTACAAAGGGAGAGCCACCTTCCAGGTATTCACGAGCTTGTGCACGGAGCTGCCGGGATCGTCGAGAAAGCCCACATGCATGGCGCGGCCGACACATTGGGCGACACAGGCCGGCGCGACACCCTTCTCGACGCGGGGGAAACATCCGAAACACTTATTCGCTTGCTGGGTCACGCTGTTGAAGTAGGGCTTTGCATAGGGGCAAGCCTCGATGCAGTCCTTCTTCCCGTCGCATTTGTCCAAATTGACAACAACCAGTCCATCTTCGATCCGCTTGTAGATGGCATCGCTGGGGCAGGCTTCGAGGCACGCAGGCTTCTCACAGTGATTGCACATACGTGGCAGATAGAAATAGTAGTTGTTCGGGAAATCACCAGCACCCTGGTCATCTTCCCAGTTGGGAGCCCAACGTGCGCTGGGACTCGGTTTGACCCGCCCCTTGGCACCCTTGAACAGGCGTTCCTCGTACTCGAACTCGAAAGGTACGCCGTAGTCACCCAAGCCCGGACGCTTGCCTTTTTGCAGCTCATCGTTCTTGAAGCCACCGCCCTTTTTCGTCCAGTTTTTCGGATAGCCCAGGCCGGGCACAGTTTCGACATTGCGCCAGTACATGTAATCCTGACCGGGGTTCCCCGACCACAATCTCTTGCACGCGACCGTACAGGTTTGACATCCGATGCACTTATTCAGATCGGTGACGAAGGCCAACTGTCGTTTCGGCTTGCTCACTGCTTCCATCGTCATAGCGGTATTCCTCTAATTGTTGACGTCTTCATCCAAGGTGGAACAATACCGGCGGTGTTCCTCAACCAGGAACAGCGCCAAGATAGCGTTTTACCTCAACGCGAGTGTCGCGATTGACGCCACCAGGCCCATAGTAATTCGGTTTGAATTTCAGGTGGCCATAGTTGCCAACGAGACTTGTAGGGTTCATCCGGATCGGTAAAACACTCTGCGAACCGCCTTCTATCATGTCCTGATATAACTCCGGCGTGTGGTTCATCGAGACGCGTCCTGCCGGCTCGCCTGCACGGATCTTCACACGGGCGATGATCCGCCCGTGATCATTCCAGACCTCGGCCCAGTCATTATCCTTCAAACCCCTGGCCCTGGCTTCTACCACCGACAATTCGATCAGCGGCCCGCCCCTGTGCAGGCGCAGCATCAGCGTATTATCCTTCCACGTTGAATGGATGCCATAACGGCTGTGTGGAGTATTGAACCGCAAGGGGTATTTATCCGCATCAATCGGCGCCTTGTAAACCGGCAGTTCAACACCCAGGGTAAAGAAGGTCGGATGGTCAATGAAAAACTGCTGCCGACCGGTCAGGGTTGGCCATGGTTTCTTGCTGTCGACAAAGTGCTGGAATGGCGTGTAGGGAAGATCCTCCTTCATCGGAGATGTCCAGTTGAGCCTGAAGCGTTGCGGACCCTTTTCCCGCAGGGTATCCAGTGTGATGCCTTTCGTATGCGGAGCCTTCTTGAGGAAAAACTCCACCGCGTCGACATCTGTCTCCAGTTTGCCATTATCAGTGTAGTCGCTGAGCAGCATAGACAGGTCGCGGGACCATTTGAACTGTTCGTCGTAATACTTGACGTAGCCTTTCTTGACGGCCGCTTTCGCGACTTTCTCGGAGAGCAGCCTGAAGATCTCCCAATCAGTTTTCGATTCCCACAGCGGCTTGACCGCCGCTTCGGTCATCTTGAGGAACGTGAGCTCATGGGACATGTTCAGGTCGGTCTTTTCATACCAGTGGGCCGAGGGCAGAACGATGTCCGAATACAGTGCCGTGGTGTCCATACGGAAGTTGGCATTGACGATCAATTCCAGCTTCGGCCACAGGTTGCGGAGCATGTATTTCTGGCCTTTGGCCTGGTTGAGGAAATTACCCCGATAGCAGAGGAACACCTTGGGGTCACGGCCATCGCGCGGATAAAGTGGCATTTGCCCCGTGCTCAGACTTTCGTTCAGGAAGGCTGCCGTATCAATATCCGCATTCTCCATGGCATCATAGACTTCGCTGTGATAGTAAGACCAGATAGTAGTCTGGCAAAACCGGTGCTTGTTACCACCGCGGGGGAAGGACAGCGCGCCAACACCCGGAAGGGGCACCGGCTTCCACTGCCCGATGTAATGCTGGACACCGCCACCGTTGCGACCATCACTGGCCGTCAGCGCCGACAGGAAGTGGAAAACCCGAAAGTTAACGTCGCTGTAATACCAATGATTGGTGCCGGCTCCGGTAATGATCATCGACGGAGTGATCGTCGCATAGTCCGTGGCCAGCTTCGTGATTACTGCCGCATTGACACCGGTAATGGCGCTAGCCTGCCTGGGCGAGTAGTCCTTCATGATTCGATCTTTGTAGTTGGCGAAGACCGGACGAACCTCAACCCTGCTCCCGTCTTTGAGCTTCACTTTGAAGGTTCCTTCCAGCGCCGGATCGAGATCCCCAAGTTCCAGATAACCCTTGGGGAAAGTCAGTGTGTTACGGCCGAAAAACGGCGGTTGAATCGGAGGTTTCTTTTCCGGTTGCTCACCCCAACTGCCCTTCATCTTCACCGGTTTCCTGGTTCTGGTATCCCAGCTGTAGAACATGGCATCGGAACCGCTGTCGACCATGTCAACCTCGCGCAGGTAACGCCCGTTGTCGGTACGCACCAGGAACGGCATGTCGGTCTGTTCCTTCAGGTTTTGTGCATCGTACAGGCCTTTCTTGATGATGACGTAAGCCATGCCCAGCCCTAATGCCGCGTCGGTTCCGGGCTTGGGGTGGATCCATTGATCGGCCTTGATGGAGGTGGCGTTGTAGTCGGGGGAGATGCTGACCAGCTTGGTTCCGTTCATCGCCGCTTCAGCCAGATAATGAGCATCCGGGATACGTGTCGTCAACGGATTGGAGCCCCAGGTAATGATCATCCGGGCGTTGTACCAATCGGCCGTCTCACAACTGTCGCCCTGGATACCGAGTGCCTGGACGGTCCCCGTGGGCTGATCCCCGTACCAGTCGAAAAAGGTATGAGTATGGGCGCCGATGAAATGTGCGAAACGGTGGCCGGCGGAGAAAGATATCGGTGCCACCGCCGGTACCGGCGAAAATACACTGATGCAGTCAGCGGAGTGGTCGCGGATTGTATCAATGACCTTGTCGGCGATCATCTCCAGCGCTTCGTCCCATGAAGCACGGCGCCATTTACCTTCACCACGCTCGCCCGTTCGGATCAACGGGTATTTGATGCGATGCGGGCCGTACATATAGTCTGCGGCACAGGCACCCTTGTTGCAGCCGCGTGGATTGTATTCGGGAATTCCACTGAAGACAGGAATATCTTTCGACGGTTCCTCACGCAGCACCACGCCGTCTTTCGAGTAGACGAAGTGGGGACAGGCGCCGGTGCAGTTGATCAGATGAGCGCCACGGGTTTTTTTGTCCCAGGTCCACTCGTTCCGGTGCAGGTTTTCCCAGCCGGTATACTCATACTGCGCATTGGGGTCCTGCGCGGCCGCTAAAGTCTTGAATGCAAAGCTGCCACCAAAAGCAGCTGCCAGGCAGCCGGCACCGGCGGCTCTGAGGAACATTCTACGTGTCGATCTTGGCATTTCAGGATCTCCTGTTCAGGTAACATTAATCCAGTGTATTGATGTATTTGATGACACTGCTGACATCTTCGTTCGACAGGATGTATTTGAACTGGGGCATCACTACGAACGGCGCGGGCAGCACATTGCGCCCCTCCCGGATGCTTACCGGGATTTCTTTCGAGCGAGCCTTGATAAACGCCGCATCGGCCAGATTGGGGATATATTGGCCATCTCTCCAGCTATACGACATGGAACCATCGCCCTCGCCGGACTTGCCGTGGCACTGCACGCAGTGCACTTCGAATACTTTCTGGCCGCGCTCTACCGAGACCGCTCCACCAGAAGTCTCCAATTTTGGATTAGCTGCTTCCCATTCGGGGTCCGCAGCCATACACCCATATATCGACATGCCAAAAAGCAGCGCACTAACAGTCATAGCTGTATGTTTCAATTTCTGCTTCATGCTTCATCACCCTCTGCTGAGTCAGCCAGGTCATTAACCAAAATGATCAGCGAGTCGCGATAGTGTTTTGTAACACTAGCTGCCACCTCGATGAGTGGGCAGTAGATATTCCGCGTCGCAATTCCCGCCGCTGCCTTCGACATACCGTCGAGAAGCCCGACAGCGTACTGATCGAGAAAATCCAGAGTATGCCGGGCCACGATTCTTTCCAGGCCACTGTCCCCGGACGCCTGCGTCCGGGCTATTTCATAGGCCATGTACTGGAGAAACTCGAATTCGACGCAGACGTGATCCGGCAGATCCCTGAAATTATCGGTGATGACCACACCACAGGCTTCATAGAATGTCTTGACAGCGATCATTCCCTCGAGACGCTTGTCCTCGTCCGGTGCGGTATACAGAGAACCGTAGGGGGGGCATAGCACCCGCGGATAACCACAGGCGAACATCGCAATGTATGCCGCCTCGATCGTTTCGAAGGAAAGATCCTGCCCGAGGACTGCCACCTCGTCCATCAGGAGCTGAACCGTCGCAACGAGCCCATCGCTGCCGGCGAGCCTGCCCAGCGTACCGAGCAGATCGTGCTTCCCCTGAGAGCTGGGTAGCCACCCCCAGATGCTCTCCTCCGGATAATAGAATGCAGAACTGAAGAAATGGAACAACTCACCCGCGGGAGATTCCAATCCCTTGTCTATCTCACGTGATACAGAAGTGGTGGCGACCATCCGAATCTCCTAGATGTGCTTCATCTTGATGGGTGCTTCAGGCGTATGAGGCTCTGCGAGCAGCCCTTTCATCGCGAACCCGAAGTACTTCTCCAGTTCCTTTTCGGGCACGTTCTTCGGCAAGACATACCAAACCGACGGAATGGTCCCGAAGTCTGCCCGGTATTGACGCCGCGGCCCCGTGGATGTCGTTCGGTGGCCGGCACCAAACTTGCGTTCGGGTTTGTAGGGCCTGGCACCCAGCGACGGATCACGAATGAGCTTCGAAATCGTGCTGTCCGGATCCATCAGATCACCGAAGCTCCGGGCTTTGCCCACACAACTCTTGACACATTGCGGTTCCTGGCCGTTCTCCACCAGGGGAAAACAGAAAATACACTTCTGTGAGGTCTGGGTGAATTTATTGAAGTAGATCTTGTCGTAGGGACAAGCCTTTATGCAGTTCTGGTAGCCCTCGCAGGTATCCTGATCGATAAGGACGACTCCATTCTCATTCTTGTAGATGGAACTTGTCGGGCAAGCGGGCAGACAGGCTGGTCGCGCGCACTGGTTGCATGGCCGCGGCAGGTAGAACTGCCAAAGGTCCGGATACTTCCCCTTCGGTACATCCTGGTAAAGGTTCGAGTGACTGTAGTCATAGCCGGACGGGTCGGTGACGTTACTCTTTCGCGGATACTCTCCGAATGGCTTGGTATTGACATTATTCCAGTACATGTCCTCCTGGCCCTGTCCGTCCGTCCAGGTCGTCTTGCAAGCGATCGTGCACGTATGGCAGCCGATGCACTTGTTGATATCAATCAACATGCCGTACTGAACCTTGTTTTCGTAGGTTGCATTCGGCCTGCCGTAATATTTTTGCCAAAGTTCTTCCGACATCACTCTATCTCCTCAGACCCTAGCTGACTTTCCTGATTTCGCACAACTGGTCGAAGTGGCCGCATACCGGTCCCCAAAAATTGGGCTTGAAGTAGATTTCATGTATGGGGTTAATCGGGTTGTGCGTCAGGGAATTCCAATGTCCCTGCTGCACCTGCTGAGCATGCCACCCGAAGTAGATCACCACGGCTCCGGGCGGTACGGATTCTCTGAGCTTGGCCCGGGCCTGAACCTGGCCGTGCTGGTTATATGCGATCACCCAGTCGCCGGCCTCGATATCCCGTTTCGCGGCTTCTTCCGGGTTGAACTCCAGCAAAGGCTCGCCGATATCGTCCAGCCTGGTTACCTCATTCTCGGTCCGCCAGGAAGAATGCACCGACCAGCGTGTGTGGCGCGACAGGTAGTACAGCGGGTATTTCTCGAAGTCCGGATTGCGGTGCATCTTGGCTTCGTGCCATTCCATCGAGCGGCCATACGGCGTCGCAGCATGCGGTTCTTTGTGAGTCGGCAACTGCTCGCCATACTCGATGAAACGGTCTTCATCCTTGTAAAGCTCCTGCCGTCCGGAAGCGGTCCGGAACGGGCGCTTGCCACGCACCTCTTCGTAGAAAGGAACAAAGGGCGTGGTCGGGGAATTCACCCGAATCACCCGCTCCTTCTTCAGCCGTTCCAGGGTAATGCCCTCCACCTGCGGCCCGCCAGTCTTCAACAGGTAGTCCACCGCTTTTTCCGGGTCTTTGAATTTGAACCGGTCAGCCGTGCCCAGGCGCCGGCAGATCTCATAGTAGATCTCCAGGTCCGTCTTGGCTTCGTACATCGATTTGATCGACCCTTCGACAAGCTGGATATACGGATGCGCCGGCGTCGTCGTGATATCCATCGGCAATTCGTACCAGCTGCAGACCGGCAGAACGATGTCCGCGAGCTGCGCGGTACCACTCATTTCGATCTCAGGGCTGACGATCAATTCGATTTTCGGCAGTATTTCCCGTATTAACTTGCTCTGGTCCGATGCCTGTCCCAGCAGGTTGCCGCCCGCCGCCCAGATGCACCGTATCTGGCGCCAGAGTTTGTCCCGGTTCGCCATGGTATCGGTCGGGCCATGCACAACGTATGAAGTGTCCAGAGGCACCGGCCGGTAGCGATCAGCCTTGCCCTCCTCCTTCCGCGGGAAGAACCAATCAGCCGGCTTGATGCGCATCTTGTATTGACCGGCCCAGGGGCTGACGCCGCCGCCGTGCTCACCAACATTTCCGGTCAGAACAGTCAGCGCGATCACGGCTCTGCCCATCAAATCACCGTGGTACCAGTGATTAATGCCCGTTCCCGTCCATATGGAAGCAGGCGCGTTTTGTGCATATTCGACAGCCAGCCGCTCAATGTCAACCGCTTTGATGCCCGTGATTTCCGCGACCGTCTTCGGGTCATATTGTTCGAGTTTTTTCAGGAACAGGCTGTGGGCCGTCGAGCAATTAATCCGGCTGCCATTCGCCAGAGTGACCGTGTAAGTACCGGTCAAGGCAGGCTTGTCGCTGAAATACTCATCAACGACCGCGACACTGATATCGGGATCCCAGACCATGAACTTCTTGGCGTCACCACCGTCACGGAGATCGGCTTCCTTGAGATATTTCTGGTTATCGCCACGAACCAGCAGCGGTCCGCAGGTGGTCTTTCTGAGGTGGTCATCCTTAGCGAGACCCTTATTCACCACGACATGGCAGAGCCCCATGGCCAGCGCCGCGTCCGTTCCCTGGCGGGGCCGCACCCACTCGTCAACCATCGCCGCCGTCGGATCGTAATAAGGCGAAATATAGACAGTCTTGACACCCTTGGCTCGAATGTCGGTGATGAAATGTGCATCGGGAATACGTGTCTGCATCATATCGCTGCCCCATATGATGCAGTACCTGGTATTCAGCATGTCCAGAAATTCGTGTTCCTCCGTCTGAACGTTCCATGTGATGGGATGTGCTAAAGGCAGATCTCCGTACCAGTTGTAGAAAGTACCGATACCGAAACGATTTACCGAGGCGAAGCGGAAGCCGGCGCCCTGCTTCACGAGTCCGGTAGCCGGAACCGGCGGATAAACCCAGACGGTTTCCGACCCGTACTTTTCCGAGATCCGTTTGATCTCCGCAGTGATAAAATCAAACGCCTCATCCCAGGTGATCCGTTTCCACAGACCCTGCCCCCGGGCACCGACGCGCTTCATAGGAAACTTCACACGGTTCGGGCCGTACACTCGCCGGTGGTAAGTTTGCCCTTTCATACAACCACGCGGGTTGTATTCGTCGTCCGGGTAGTCTTCGGGCGGCTCGGCCCGATGAACAATCCCGTCCCGCACGTATACATTCCATCCACAGGAGCCCGTGCAATTGGGCAGGTTGACCGTACGAATTACCTTTTCACCCTTGAACAGGACGCGCAGGTTGTCTTCCCACGAATGCCCTGCTTTCATTTCCAGCGCGGCAAACACCGGCTGACGAATGGAGAAGGGCAAAATCGCTAGTGGAGCGGCATAGAGGCCACCTTTAACAAAATCTCTCCGATTAAAACTTGCCATTACCAACCCTCATCGGCTCCATGCAGAGCTATCTGATCGTAATTTACTGTCTATGCGTTATCGTTAACTCCAACTTCCGTCGGAGCGATAACTCACTTTGCCAAAGTCTCGAATACATCCTTCACGCTATGGATCGTGCCCAGAATGATGGGATCACCATAGCGAGTGTGGTACAGGTTCTCCGGCACGGACATCAGTGCGATCACCAGTTCATTAAATGCGGTGAGATCGTTCATCTCAAAGTAGGTGATGAAATCGATATCGGACAAACCCGTGCTGTGATACAGCTTGCGCTTCACGCTCACCAGGTGCTTCAGCGTGGGAATCGTGTGCCCTTCCGCCATGCCCAGCCGCTGCTTCGCTGTCATGTTCCACCAGGCGGCATTCTTCTGCACCGGAATGACAATCACATAGCGGGGTGAGCCATCCTGGTATGTCGCTGATTTTAAACCTTTGTTCAGTTCGGGCGACATGTCAGCGGTGACATAGTTCAGCGACTTGGTCACGCCGACCAGCGTCTCCGTCACCTTGGAATAGCGGCCAATCAGGGTACGCCGGAAGTCGACCATGAAGGCCTGCCCTTTGGCAAGATCATAGCTATGCACCCGCAGGAAATAGTCCGAGCCCGCACTGAGTCCGCGGGTGAGATAGGCATCCACCAGGACGTCATCACGGTACTTATCCACTACCTTGACAACCTCGGCGGAGGCGCCCCGGCGGTCCGCAGAAGACATCCGGTCCCAATCGGCATGCAGCGTGAAGGTCGCCACGATGCCGAACACCCCGGTCTCCTTCAGGATCATCCCGCGGTCTATTTCAGCCAGTGCATTGGTTGAAAAAATAGCCGCCACCAGGCAGCTGGCCACCGTCGCCAGATAGGTTATTTGTCGCTTCCGCTTCGTAATCATGACTGTCTCCTGATCAGAATCATTATCAATAAATCTCAACTAATTCACTGACACCTCGCATACCGCATCCGCCTAGAATGTGAACAAGAACCCCCCCTGAGCTTTCTTGGCACTCGACGCAGATCTTCCCCATATGTCTCCCGCTGAGAAATATCCAAGGCGGGTGTAAAAGGAGAAGCTGTCTGTCACTTTGTAATTGAAGTTCAGATCAGCTTCCCAGCCTATATCGTCGGATCTCTCGGTTTCACCTGGCGCGGCTGTCCCGTCATTGGGATGCAACAAGACCCCTTCTCCAATCAACTGATCTTCTGAAGCAATAAAATAGGAAAGAATGCCTTCGATCTTCAGCTTGTCATTAGGCTTGTGGAAAGCTGATAGCTGAAAGAATGTCGTATTGGCGAACCCAGCGCCGGCATTGTTTCCATCGGCGCCCGGTGTGCCAGGTCTATAGGCGTCATAACCGTGAATATCATTGCCATATATGTTTGCTATGTGGAAACCAATGGCATTCATAAACAGGCTCTGGAAGTCCGATTGATCGTTATCGGTCGGGTCGTTATCCCCGCCCCCGTAACCTGCGGCGACTCCTACTCCTGAACTAATATCAGGCAACGCGTATTGGAGCTTTGCATATCCCATCCATGCGTCATTATCCAGACGTTGCCCTTTTGCGGCTTTGAAAGGAGTCTCTCCTCCAAACCAGGCTGCTTCCAGTTGATAGGACAAGCGGCCACTGGATCCGTCTGCGGTCAGATCCAGATACTGCTTTTCCGGAAAGCCCTGATCCCTTCTGGAATCTTTCTGGAATGCATAAGTCAGCTGTACAGCCAGATTTTTCACTTTGTATTTTCCGAATATCAGGAATGCTTCCAGGTCATTGTCATTTCTCCCTTCAGGGTCAGGACCGACAGGATTGGGGATCGTCTCCCCACCTTTAACAATTACGCCGCCGATCACGTAGGCCTTCAAAGGTTTCACCACCTTGGCAGAGTCCCGAATAGTATTAACGACGATGCCGTGCCCGATTTTTGCCGGTAACCGCCCGACTGAAGCTTTGACAAAGCCGTCATAATTCAGATAAAGGTACCTGGTTCTTAAATCCCAGAGAGAGTCACGAGTGACCGCCGGTCCACCGGGAGCAGAATTGGCATCCATAGCGTTGCCGAAAACCGCGCCTTCCGGATCCGAGAAGTCGTCGCCGGCGATATCAACAGCGATAACAATGGAAAACTGGTCTTTTTTTATTTCCGTTGACACATAGCTTCGGAAATCATAGAACGAGTTATCCGCCACTTTGGATGGTGCCGGACCACCGATGTCAGTCAGTTCGCGGAACCGGTTCTCCAGCGTAGCCTCTACCCTGCCCATGCCGCTGAAAGAGACATCGAGTCCACCGAATATTTTCTTCCTGAGCTCCTTGATTCCCTCGTCGGAGTCCAGATCAAGATCGGCGGCCGAACCTGCACCTGCTCCAAACAACAGAAAACCCGCGAGTAACCACACTGCCAATTGTTTCATAGTTCAATTCCTCCAAAAGAGGGGTGCCGGGGGAAAAGGGTGCGCTATCCAGGTCACCGCGTGAATGCGGCTGATAACCGGTTTTCTGCGCTCAGGACTTGCGTGTAAACTTTCTAGTGGTGATATGAGAAGTGAACCGCAGCGGGAAGAGAACCTGCATGTTTTGTTTCCAAAAAACCATAGTATATTCACTACACCTGCTCAGGCAGTCTTGAGAAGATTGGCATGGTCGCCATATCCTTGTAGGAAAATTTCCCTGCCTTTATGACAAGTACACTAGCCAAGGTAATCGCCTGCCGCCTTGACCTATGTTAAAAAATGGTATGTTTTTAACTAAGTAACAATTGATCTGAACTGTGCCGGGGTCCCGGGCCGGCTCCGATTCAACTGCTGGCCGCGACCCGCAGTGACCGCAAGGCGAGAACCTGCCGCTTACTTATCACCCCGTCTCGGACATCATGGATAGAACTTCCTCTCCTTTGCTAGTAATAAACCGAATCCACCCCCGTATTATTGCCTATACAGGTCTTTAACTGCCTGATTTAGTATGGCATAGGGAATCCTCTGCAAAAAAGAAGCGTGGCGTTGTCGGCGGCAGCGTACAGGGTGACTGGATGGCAAGACCACTCAAAAATTGTGGCGTACGCAGTGTCTATCGGTGCATGCCGGCCCGTAGCCGGCGTGCCGGAGTCTGGGGGGTTCTGAACCTGGACGATATTGACTGGTTTGACCAGCATGCCGTTTGCAGGGGGTATACACCGGAGGAGGCCGTTTTCAGTCAAGACGATTCCTGCGACGGTATCTATCTCATCTGCAAAGGGTTAGCTGCGGTTCGCAAAACTTCTTCAGAAGGTAAATCAGTTCTGATGAAACTGGCAAGGGCAGGCGACATGCTGGGGTACCGGCCTTTTCTGGCCGGGGAGTTGCATCGGGCCAGCGCTCAATTTGTGAAGCCCGGTGGCAAACTCTGTTTTCTGAAATCTTCCGCCGTACAGGAACTCCTGTTGAGACAACCCTTATTCGGTCTGGAACTGCTGAAGTGTGTCAGCCAGGAACTCGGTGAAGCCGAGGAACGCTTCAGTCACTCGGTCACAAAGGTGCTCAGAAAGCGCCTTTGCCACTGGTTGCTACTCATGAAGGAACCCTATGGCACGACTTCGGCTGACGGCAAAATCATGCTGGAGCTGCCGATTTCCCACAGTGAAATAGCCGAAATGCTCGGTGTGCGTGCCGAATCTCTGTCACGGACAATCCATCAAATGACCAGGGACGGTATGGTGAGCATCATGGGGCGCAAAGCCTGGATCAATGAGCCGGACAAGCTCACCGAAGAATTGTCCTAGCAGTCTGTCGAACTTATGGCAGAATATTAATCTCTGACCGCTCCTCAGACCACCACCTGTTGCTAACTTTTGTGCCGAACGGTTCTGCCAGGTACGACGCAACAAGACTTGCCGCATACTCCCGGGAACACGTAGTGCTAACCACCGATTGGCTATTGGAAATGCTTCACGACACGCAGGTCAGCTCGCTCGTCCATCACACTGACAGTCTCGTATCGGCCGGCCGGCAGGGTGACCGCCAGACAAGGACTGGTCATGATCTGGGCGACATTCATGTCCTCCGGGGGCTGCCACCAGTTCGTCGTGACAGTGAGCGATACGTCCTGCAGCATGGCGGACTCATTACTCAGTTCGATTTGGTAGCCGGTGGTCGGTTGTTGCCCCATTGACATGACCAGAACGATTTCTGTGGCGAAATCAACATCAGCCAGCTTTCCTGGCAACTTACGAGTCGGTATCACCTGTTTCGAAAGTGGCTCCCACCATTCTTTCAGCGACACCCGATCGCGAAGCAACTCGATCATCGGCTCGCTTCTCAGGCACTGGGCGGCGCTGAAAACAGCGTGAACCGGCACCAACTCCGATCCAGACTCCGCTTCTTTGAAGCCGGACCGACAGGCACTCAGCGACAACAGTAACGTCGAAGCGACAATCAGGAAACGATTCATCGGGCAGCCGACTTTTGTCTGTCAGTACCTGATCGCGCAAACCCCCGTGACTCACCATCGGCACCACCACCCTCCGACATGGTCGACGGCAATGCGACGACATAGCCTATCGGAAAGTCCAGGCTGGTCATGTTGCTGTTCAAATCGATCTGGATCGGTTGGTCAATGGTAATAAATGCGCCGCAGGCCTCACCCGCGTCACAGATAACGAAATCATTATCTGCATCGGTGCCGGCCACGATATTGTACGTTCCCGCGGCAACGTTTGAGAAGGCGTATGCGTATGTGCCGCCGGCTGCACCCGGCTCTGTCTGATCAATGACGTTACCGGTGATGGTATCGATCAGCAACACGTAGACATAACCGACGTCGTTGCCCATTCCAACGGTCCCGACCGACATGACAACCGATATGTTGACCACGTTGATCGTTGACTGCGCCATAATCTGGCCGGAGTACAAACCGTCGCTGAGGCCGCTGCGCTCCACGGTCACCTGATATGACCCGAGGTTGTCAGCATTCGTATTGACGGCGGCGATGGTGATCCATGGCACGTTCGCTGTCGGGTTCGTGAGTTGCAAACTGCCGCCGCCGCTATTCTGAAGTGCAATCTGAATACTCGTGGTGCCTGAACCAAAGTTCAGCGCAGCCGGGTTGACCGTGAGGAACGGATTGTCGGCCGGCGGATTGCCGGCGGCGTCCAGTGCGGCGATCACCGCCTTTTGCGCGTTGATCAGCCCGTGGCCGAAGGTATCATCCCGACCCGCACTGCCAAGATCGTCCGTCAGGGCTCCCTGTAAAAGCAGGATGTCGATATCGTCAGGGGTCAGGTCGCCGTTTACGGATTTCATCAGTGCGACGACGCCGGCCATATGCGGGCTCGCCATCGACGTGCCCTGAAAGAAAGGGTAAACGAAGCTGATCAAACCGGACGAGTCGTCACCACCGACGCTGAGTACACCATCCGGGTAACCGTCAGCATTCAGGTCTGATTGCATGTCGCCGCCTGGAGCTGCTACGTCGATGGCAGTACCGAAATTCGAGTACGGTGCGCGCCCGCGCTGCGCATCGACGGCACTGACGGAGATCACGCCATCATAGGATGCCGGGTAACTTAATTGCGCACTGGATTCGTTGCCGGCCGCAGCAACGATGATGACGCCTGCCTGACGGGCGGCCGTGTAAGTGTTCTGGTCTGCCTGGCTGAACGGTCCGCCACCGAGACTGAGGTTGATGACGTCGGCGCGTTGTGCCGGCGTCGTGTTCGAGTCGTTCGACAGGCCGGCTGCATAGCGAACCGCCTGGTTGATGTCGTACGATGTTCCCCCGCCCACGCCGAGCGCGCGTAACGGCATGATCTTCGAATTCCACGCGATGCCTGAGACGCCACTAATGTTATTCGTCGCGGCGGCGATGGTACCGCTGACATGCGTGCCGTGGAAGCTGCTGCCGGTCACTCCCTGTCCGCCGTCGCCCGGATCGTCAGCGTTGGGATCGATCCCGTCGCCGTCCACGGACATCTGCGTGTCACGAATAAAATCATAGCCTGGTACGAATTGACCCTGCATGTCGGGATGATTCAGCAACACGCCAGTGTCGATGACCGCAACAATGACGTTGGCGCTGCCGGTCGTCAGATCCCACGCGGCCGGCAGATTGATCAGCGGGTAATGCCATTGTGCGACATAGGCTTCGTCGTTCGGCGTCGCGAAAGCCTTCAGGATGTAGTTCGGCTCTGCGTACGCGATCCCCGGTTCCCTCTGCAGCGCCTTGATCGCGCTAAGTGTTTCGTACTTCGCGCGGTCCATATCCGTTTGAAAAGATATGACCTTCGGGTTGGCGACATTACTGCTTTTCTGTGCCCGGGCCATCTTGAGTGGCGCCGCCCGCGGACCAAGGTCCAGCAGCATATCGCGATCCGGCGCGCAGGATCGCACACTGAAGCCCAGCTGCTCCGCCATCGGACTAACACCCGAAGCCGTGTATGTCGCAATATTTGACGTGTAGCGCACCACCACCTCCCCGGGAACGAACTCGTTGGAAACGCGCAATCCCCCCGGCAAGCTCATAATCCGGGTATTACCAATGATCAGCACATAGTTCGACGCTCCGTCATAGGCATACGGATTGACGAAATAGGTGCCGTCCGACGGCACCACGAGACTCTCGATCTGGCCAACTTCGAGGGATGCATCAACGAATAAACCCTGACCATCATAAAGGTACAGATCGGCATCGCCGGTCTGGAAGTCGGATACGAGCATCGTGATCGTCTGGCCGGCCAACAGTTCGACCCGATAGTAGTCGTTGAGATCGCCGGGGACCATCGATCGCCCGACAGCGCCGGTGTCAGGCCGGTTGACGTAACCACCCACCGTCACCGGACTCGGAATAGTCTGTGCAATGTTTACTCCGTCGTTCGACACGTAGGTGGCATTCGGATCATTGGTATCGCTATCCGCCACCACGACGTTCGGTGGAAAGATACTTCCGCTCAGGGTAAAGACTCCCTGTTGAACAGTGACGTTAACGGCAGCACTCGCTCGTCCGCCATTACCATCACTGATGGTGTAGGTAAATGTATCCCCCCCTGAGAAACCTGCTGGTGCGATATATCTGATTGCACTACCTTCAATAGAAAGAGTTGCGCCTGCAGTAGCTCCGGAAAAGGATTCAATGGTCAGGGTGTCGCCATCCGGATCAGAATCATTTTCCAATACATTGATTAAGACACCGTTCAGGTTATTGGTCGCAGTAACCGAATCGTCGTTCGCAATGGGCACGGCATTGACCGGTGCCGGAATTGTATTGACGCTACTTGACCCGCCACCTCCGCCACATGCCGCAAGTGAAGTGGATAACACCAGGACTGACGCTACTTTAAGTGCGTTAAAACTGCTCATGCTGCTTCTGGAGTCACTCTTCGTACGACAAACCGAGCCACTGTTGGCGTCAGTGGTTTAATGAAAAAATCAACTAAGCAACCGTAAAAACTCATTCCTGGTCTGGTGCTGGCTGCGAAAATTCCCCAGCATGCATGAGGTCGTCATGATGGAGTTCTGTTTCTGCACACCCCGCATCATCATGCACATGTGCTGGGCCTCGATGACGACACCAACACCCATAGCCCCGATTGCCTCGTTGACACACTCGGCGACCTGCTTGGTCAGCACTTCCTGAATTTGCAAACGGCGGGAATAGTGATCCACAATTCTCGCGATTTTTGATAGTCCCAGTACCTTACCCTGTGGCAGATAGGCGACGTGGCACTTGCCAATAAAAGGCAACATGTGATGCTCGCACAACGAGTACATTTCAATATTGCGGACAATCACCATTTCATCCGTATCGCTGGTGAACACCGCATCGTTGACCAGTTTGCCCAGATCCTCACGATAACCCTGGGTCAGGAAACTGAATGCCTTGGCAGCACGCATGGGCGTATCAACCAGGCCCTCGCGGTCGGGATCCTCTCCCAAGGCCAGAATAATCTCCCTGAAATGCGGCTCCATCGATTTGATCTGGTCCAATTTGATCTGGTCCAATTTGATCTGGTCCAATTTGATCTGGTCCAATTTGATCTGGTCCAATTTGATCTGGTCGTCCTGCTCAGACATGGGTTTCTCCACTGCTTGTTATTTCCCGCCGTGACCGGGCTTTAAGCTCCGGCACCCGATTCACATGATCCTGCACAGCCCTGGTTTCAATAACATCTGCCAGCCCGGCCACGGTAGGATATTCGAACAGGCAGAGCAATGGCAGATCGATCCCCAGTGCATCACGCAGCCGTGCCATCAACCGGGTCGCCAGCAACGAATGTCCC
>JAJRUG010000172.1 GCA_024277915.1 Gammaproteobacteria bacterium | reverse complement strand
GTTCAATCTTGGGCGTGCCGCATGCTATATACCCGCAGCGACAAGTGGCTGAACATGATGATCAGGACGATTTGCTGACAAATCGTGAATTGCCTGCAGGTTTAGCCAAAACTCCGGAGAGGTATTAAGTGCTTCGGCTAATAACCAGGCCGTTGCAGGTGTAATCCCACGTTTGCCACGTATGATTTCGTTAATCCGCTGTAAAGGAACACCAACATGCATGGCCAATGCTTTTTGAGTTAACTCAAGCGGTTCAAGAAATTCTTTGCGCAGAATAATACCTGGGTGTGTTGCCGTTCTGTTTAGTGGAATCATAAGTCACCTCACTCTTAGTGATAGTCCGTTATTTGGACATCATGTGCTGCATTTGAGTCCCAACGGAATACAATGCGCCATTGGGAGTTGATACGGATACTACAAAAACCCTTGAGATTCCCTTTAAGTTGCTCGAGCCTGTTGCCAGGTGGAGACTTGAGATCATCAAGATTTTGGGCGGCATTTATCACATCAAGTTTGTACAGAGCAGGTTCGTGAATCTGGTTCGGCAGTTTGCGAACCCGACGGCTTGCTACGCCGTGATACAGATCAGCTGTCGCCTTGTCCCCAAATGAAACAATCATAATGCCGATATTACCGGATACACGGTATCCATGCAATTGCTAAAATAGTGCAAAACGGAGCAATCACCGGCAAGTAGGAAACCAGATCATTGAGGCCCGTTTTTCGGCGGCGGTGATGTGCACATCATTGCTCAAAGATTTTAATGCCCATTCGCTAGCTGCATGAATCAGAAATTATACTGAACGCTCAGGCCCCACTCTCTTGGCCGGGCATACTGCACTTCAGCAAAGCCGAGAGACGGCAGGAAATCCGTACCGGCCAGGATGTAGTGTTCGTCCGTCAGGTTGGTGACGAAAGCCGACAGTACCCATTTGCCGCTGCCTTCCAGCAGCGACAGGTTGGCATTCAGTAAACCATAGGGCTCCTGAACGACTATCGGGCTGTTTGCTGCGTCATGATAGATTTTGGTCTTGTAGGCCCAATCAAGGCGCCCGACCAGGTCACCAAAGCCACCAACCGGAATAGTATATTCAGCAGCAAGATTGACGGACCACTTGGGTGTCTTGACAAACTTACTTTCCTCGGTGATACCTGTCGATGGGTCTGCACTGGTGTACTTCGCGTCAATCAGACCAACACCTGCACTGAGAAGCATGCCTTGTGTGGGCGCAACGATGAGTTCCGCCTCGAGTCCCTGAATCTGGGCCTTGGCCGCGTTAGCGACCAAAAATAAGGGTACGGCATCTTCGCCGGCCACAATAACGCTGAACTGGATATCGTCGTAATCGCTGTAATAGAACGAAGTATTGAAGCGCACCCGGTCATCGACCAGGTCGGAGCGAAGGCCGATTTCGTACGTCCAGAGGTATTCAGGGTCGAAGGGAACAAATTCTTTCGCGTTTGAGCCACGCGCATTAATGCCGCCGCCTTTGTATCCGCGAGCCACCGATGCATAGGTCATAACGTCCTCGTTCCATTGGTATTCGATTCCCAGTCGGCCCGTAACGGCGCTCCAACTGTCACTGGCAGTTTCCAACGGCGAAATGACCACTCCGCTGTGGTGACGATATTGTTCCCGGGTGACCCCTTTCGTATCGCGAGTGTAACGAAGTCCTGCCGTAATACTGAATTGATCACTCAGGGCATAAGTACCCTGCCCAAAGGCAGAATAGCTCTTGTTGTCGATCCAAATGGGCAGTATATAGCCGATATCGAGGCCAATGAAGCTATAAAGTTCCCTATAGACATCCACGAACCCACTGGACAGGCCGCTTTCTTCAAAGTAATACAGGCCTGTCACCCAGTTTAGCCGCTGGTCAAAGGCCAGACCGCTTAACTGAAACTCCTGGCTGAACTGATCCTGCGTCATTTCATCTTGCTGGTTGATGATGGTGTAAATACTGCCGTCCGGATCAACGCCGCTCAGTACATCCATATCCCGGTAACTTGTGATGGATTTCAGCGCCCAGTCGCCAAAATCCCAGTCCACGGTCAGAGCAACGCCCCAAAGATCAACATTGTTCACATTGAGTTCGTTTGCATAGCTGGTGAAGTCGCTGTCCGTCAAAAAAGCATCACCGTAATCCGGCTCGACAAACATGTTCAGCAGAAAAGCCAGCAACGGCTCATTGTACTGCAGGACTTTGCGCACCGGCCCGAACTCACGCGACCGTGTACCGTCAAAAGACAACAGCACATTGACGTTATCGCTGGCCTTCCAGTCAATCAGCGCCCGGGCACTGAAACTGTCCCGGTCACCCATCTGGTCAATTTTATCGCCACTGAAATAGTCTAAACGTGAGCCGAAGCCGTCGCGGTTGCGCGCGACTGCAGTGACTCTGGCAGCCAGTATTCCCGGCACCAGGGGAACGTTGAGACTGGCTCTGGCGTCCCTGCGGTCGTAATCGCCAATGGTAAGTTCCACGAAACCTTCCAGTTCATCTGTGGGCTTGGTGCTGATCAGATTGATGGCGCCGCCAATCGTATTTTTTCCATAAAGGGTACCCTGAGGACCGCGCAGTACTTCCACTCGTTCCAGATCACCCAGATCCATGTTATTCCCCTGCATCCTGCCCAGGTAGACACCGTCCAGGTAAATGCCAACACCCGGATCCCAGGAATAGCCGGGATCCACCTGGCCAACACCACGGATGAAAACAACGGCTGAGGTACCGCCGGTCTGGCCGTGATTGAAGAACGTCAAATTGGGCGTGAACTGGCCGAGCTCCTTGAGATTGGTCAGCGACATGGACTTGATGCTATCGGCTGAAAAAGCAGCGACTGAGATGGGTACTTCCTGCAGTGATTCCTCGCGCTTGCGCGCGGAGACTATGACTTCTTCAATAAGGAAATCTTCCTCCCCGACTTCCTGCGCCACTGCGACTGGAATTTGGAAAACCAAAATATACGACACAACCAAAAATAAAGTTACCCACAAAGTTGATCTTGAAGCATCATTTTTCATTTCATCCTCCTGCTGGAAATACACGGCGGACCATTGTTAGCTTATGTTTTGATATTAGTATAGAACGAACGTTCTATTCAGTAAAGTGGATTTTTTATCTTGGCCTTATTCCGATTTGCAGAAAGCTCGCGTAGGACTTCATGTGAGTACGAATTTGCAGCAACACCGAACAACTGGAAAAAAATTTCTTTGCTACCGCCTTCTGCTTATTTTAATAACTATTATTATCTGGAAAGCACGACAACCGTGCAGGATTTGGTATCTCCCATCCGGTCGCCGCCCATGCAGTGAGCGAGGCCGGTTTTGCAATCTTCCACCTGGCGCGGCCCTGCTTCCTGTCGCAATTGCATGACCACTTCTGCGATCTGGGCAATGCCGGTTGCCGCTACCGGATGACCCCGGCTCAGCAAGCCTCCTGATGCATTCACGGGTATGCGCCCACCCAGAGACGTTGCGCCGGAGGCCACCAGGGCGCCGCCTTCTCCCGGACGACACAGGCCAAGACCTTCATAGTGCATGATTTCGGCAATCGTGAAGGCATCGTGGCATTACACCAGATCGAGATCCCCCGGACCGATACCCGCTTGTTCGTAGGCCTGCTCTGCTGTCCTGCTATCCGTCTCCCAACTTGCAATATTTGCCTGGTTCTCATAGGAACCCGAACTCAGTATGGCCGCGTCTATTCGAATGCTGCGCTCAAGTCGTACTGCATAGTCATCACTGGCCAGCAGCAGGGCGGCCGCACCGTC
>JAJRUG010000171.1 GCA_024277915.1 Gammaproteobacteria bacterium | reverse complement strand
GCAGCAAACTGGATCCGGACATCAATTTCCGCCGGGAATCGTTCAACAAACAGACACCCGGCGTGACCATTGAACAGGCGATCAAGTCCTTATCACTGGCAGATTTTGTCGAAATGATCGCGCCGACTGGACCCGCATACCGGGATCTGCAGTCCACCCTTAAGCTGTACCGGAATATAGCCGCATCGGGTGGCTGGCCCGCCGTGCCGAAGGGCACTACGCTTCGCATTGGTGATAAAAATTCCCGTGTTTCAGCCCTGCGCAAACGGCTGGCTACAACTGGTGATCTGGGCTTAAGCGCCAGTATGGATTCACCGGTCTTTGACCAGGAACTTGAGCTTGCAGTGAAGACCTTCCAGGAGCGGCACGCACTGGAAGATGACGGCGTCGTTGGTAAACAGTCATTCATTGCGCTGAACGTTCCTGTGGAGCATCGGATTGACCAGCTGCGTATTTCCCTGGAGCGCTTGCGCTGGGTTAACCAGGAAGGCGCCCAGACTCTGGTTGCGGTCAATATCGCCGGATTCAGGGCATTCTTTTATCAAGAGGGACAACTTGCCTGGTCTACCCGGGCGATGGTCGGCAAATACTACCGGCAGACCCCGATATTCAGGGGTGATATAGCCTACCTGGAATTCAATCCGACCTGGACCATCCCGCCCGGTATCCTGCGTAATGACACTTTGCCTGCGATCAAACGGAACCCAAACTACCTGGCATCGAAAAACATCAGGGTCATCGATCGCAACGGAAAATATGTTGATCCCTCAACCGTGGACTGGAACCGCTACACCAAGGGTGTCCCTTACACCCTGCGCCAGGATCCCGGCCCAAATAATGCCCTGGGTACGGTCAAGTTTATTTTTCCAAACAAACACTTCGTGTTCCTGCACGACACCCCGCACCGTGAGTTGTTCTCACATGCCGAACGAGCCTTTTCCTCCGGATGTATCCGTATACAGAATCCGCTCAAGCTGGCTGAGCTGATAATGGACGATCCGGCGAAGTACAACCGTTCGGAGTTGGAAGCCATTGTGTCTACAAAAAAGACCCAGCGGATTTATCCTTCTCCCCGGATGCCGGTGGTCATTGTTTACCTGACGGCCAGCGTAGAGCCCGGTGGCAAAGCCCGTTTTTACAAGGACATCTACCAGCGGGACCAGAAAGTCCTGGATGCACTGAACGGCCCTGTCATAATCGCCCCACCGAACCATTAAAGTGACCAGGTGGCTCATAGTAATACTAACCGCCGGCTCACTTGTAGCCTGCAGTTCAAAACCCCTGGTGCCCTTCACCACTGAGACGCCCCCGCTGATCCTGACACCAGCGTCTTACGCCGGAGTTGAGGATGGCAGAGCCCGTTTCCGTGAAATATTCTGTACCGTCCTGGAACTGCGCGGTGATGAACTGCCCGATTTCAGGCCCTGCGAAGAAGCCCTGACCCGGCTCGGTGCGGAACAGGCGGGTGCCGGGACCCCGGTCGACACCGGGCAATCCCGGACCGGCCTGATGGTCGGCATGGTGTCCGGTGTGGGCTGGGAATGCATCGAAGGCTGGCTCAATCAAGATAAGGAAATAGGCGCACACGTCAAAAAGATGGGCTTTAAAGGATTCCGCATCCGGGTAGACGGTTTGTCCGGGACGCAAAACAATGCCCGCCAGATCAGAGATGCAATTCTCGCCTTGCCGTCCGAAGATCAGGACCGGCCCCTGGTGCTGTTCGGTTACTCAAAAGGCACTGCCGATATTCTGCAGGCAATCGTCAGTTATCCCGAAGTGCGTGAACGTGTTGTTGCAGTGGTCAGCGCAGCAGGCGCCGTCGGGGGATCTCCACTGGCCATTTCAACCGATCAAAAACAACTGGGTATCATGAAATATGTGCCCAAATCCAAGTGCACGGCCGGAGACGGCGGTGCCATCGACAGCATGCGACCAGGTAAACGCCAGGCCTGGCTGGCGCACAATCCTCTGCCGCAAGACCTGAAATACTACTCGCTGATCACGCTGCCAAAGCCGGAACGTATATCTTCCGTCCTGAGCGTAGCCTACGGACAGCTTGCGCAGATCGACTCGCGCAACGATGGACAGGTGTTGTTTTATGACCAGATCATTCCCGGCAGCACACTGCTCGGCTATCTCAACGCAGACCACTGGGCCGTGGCGGTACCTGTTGCACGTTCACATACTTTTATCGGTTCAACTTTGGTCGATGAAAACGACTATCCGCGCGAAGCCCTGCTCGAAGCCGTTCTCAGGTATGTTGAAGAGGATCTTGTTTCCAGGCCCGTGAGCCGCGCTGATATCTTTGATTCTTATACTGGTGGCGATTGACTCTTTGCTCTACCCACCAGGTACAAGATAAATGCGATCACGATGGCATCACAGGCGGGAATGGAAGTCAGTGTAAAAAAATCATTCGTGGTCAACCAGGCGACCACGGATGCAATTAGCCATGCAATGAAAGCCGGGTAGGCTATCGCCGGCTGTTTCCTCAGACTTGAAACATCGTAGTTCCTCTTGTGAACGAAGAAATAATCCGCGATGTAGATTCCTGCAATGGGTGGAATGGAAATACCCAGAAATATCAGGAAGCCAATAAAATAGTCAGCGATCCCAATAACCGCCAGCAACGTACCCAGCAGGCCAGCTACCACCACTATCATCCACTGCGGCACACCGGTAAAAATTGTTTTCAACACCAGCGCATTTGAATAAAGGTTGCCGGTATTGGTCGTCCAGGTTGCAAAAATCAACACCAGTAAGCCCATCACGCCTAAGCCCATGCCGGTCATGATATTGATGAAATTTTTCTCGCCGGAATGAATCGCCACGACAGCCAGCATTAACAGAATCAAGGGGTACGCAATACCAAAGTGGAGTATGGATGCAAGCAAGCCATGCCGGGTGTTCTTAACGTACCGGCAGTAATCCGGCAGGATCACGGCACCAACAATAAAACCGCCTATCACTGCTGTAATTCCCTGTCCCAATGTCATCGCATCGGCCGAATACGACTCCAGGCTGGCGAGTGTCGCATCTTCCAGTGCGAGGTAAACCAGCCATATGAGTGCGGCAAACAACAATGGCACCGCCAGTTGAGCCAGTTTGTCAATCGCCCTGAAACCAAACACTGTCGTGACTATGACCAGGAGTGAACCCAGGATAATGAGCAAGCTCAGATTCCCCGCCAAACCACCGCTCACTCCCCAAATATCTTTTAGTGCTTGTTGAATCGACTCCCCGAAGAACGCTGCGGTGACCGTGAACCAGCCAAAAATCGTGATCGAAATGACCATGTTCACCAATTTTGCACCGCTCGTGCCAAATGAGAATTGAATGATCATATAGGTCGTCAATCGCGATTGGGCGGCGATGGTTGCCGCCAGGCAACCGATAACGCACAGAACTGCCGCGCCAACAGGAATTGCAATGGCGACATTGTTCAGGCCCATGGCCAAACCGAGTTGTGAACCGGTCAGAAAGGCGGGAATAGTTATCGCAATACCAATTAAAACCAGAGCAACATGGAAACCATTGACGGTTTCTTCGTCGGGTACCGGGTCAGCGGAAAAATCTTCACCTGGCGAGTGCAAGTGTTGTTGATCGTAATCCTTCGGGCTCGAATCAGTCATGATCGTAATTTGGTGACAACTTCCGTCATGGGTTAAGCGCCTCAACGGTCTGGAAAGATTCTTCATAGCCAAAGGCAGCAGGTCCGAATACCTCGAGGCATTCCGGCCGCCGCAAGATCTCTGCGGCACTCAAGCCTGTCACTTTAACCCTTTGTCCGTATTTCAGCCTTTCCCCGGTAATCGGTTCTGCTGTTTCTGCGTCGAGAATACAAATCAGATCCGGCACGATTGCCACGGTTTTGCCATTCAGTCGCGCCGCCAGGTATTCATTCTGCATTTCAACAACCATCACATCGTTGCTGTCACCGTTTGCTTCCATGGTAATCGTTCCAAAATGCCATGCATCCTTGATTTCATGCAGCAAATCAACAATTTTTCCATCAAACAGGACCCTGAAGTGGCGGTTTTCTTCAGGTTTATTCAGAAGTGCCAGGAGTCCCTCAAATGGGCTGTCCAATTGCTCTCGCGACTCCCGAATACAGCGACCAATATCATAACTAAGCGACAGAGTGTCATGCACAGCACACTCTTTAACCTGTTTTCCCGTCATGGTGTAGAGAGCGGAGTAGACCATTGCGCCAAGGCTGGAAGAAATGGCCCGGCTCATCTTCTCAGCAACAGAATCGGTTTGTGCATGCACCCTGGCCATATTGCCCAGTTCATCCACTATCATCACGGGGCTTGCCGGACACCCATAAACACTGAAAGTAACCATCTCAAGCTGCGGAAATGCCCGGCCCATACCGTCTGCGTCAATGAGTGGCACGTTTCTTTGCGCAGCGACACCCAGTGTCATTACAGAATTGAGTCCACCAATCTCGGCAGAGATCAACGCATCAATGCGATAGCCCAAATAGGCTTCCATCTGGTCCACCAATTTTGAAAGCATGGTGCTCGACAGCAAGTGCTCCACCAAGACAGGAGGCGATCCGATTCCGCATACACACAAGACCTTGGCGTCGTCCGCCAGTTCCTGCGCCTTGATGACGTTCGGAAATTTTCCTTTAAGCACTTCCTGCTGCAGCATCAACTGACCCACGTAAGGATCACCTCCGCCACCGACACCCAAAAATGCAGCGCCACGAGCCATGTCTCTTACATCCTGTTTTGTCTTAATCTGCATCTTTGTCAGTCCTGTATCGCCAGATCACCAATGGCCCGAATCTTCAGGCTGACCGCGTTTGCCTGAAGGTAGGTCATTTGCATTTCCTCAATTTCGACAATTTTCACTGTTTCGGGTATGCCGCCGGCCTCAATAACATCACGCGTCACCTGTTCAGATATCTGACTGATAATCTGCTCACGGTCGGAATCACCGTATTCAACAATACGCTTGATTCTTGCACCCACCTGACCGATTGCCGCACCAATAGCATTGGCCACTGAAGCGTACTCAGGGCGATGCAACTCGGCGACCCCCTTTAATGGATGTGACACCAGAATATGTCCACCACCTACCAGGATGGCCGGCACCGGTTTGGCGCTGGTCTTCATGCGATCAATGGCTGTTTCGATCTTCTTGTGTATTGCATCAAGAGAAGCATCAATCACTTCCTGAGAAACGTCACTCACCGCCGCTTCGTCGCCGATCTGGCACTGGCCGGCAGCAACTGCGATATCTGTCGCAGTCAGCGTATCACCACCGAATATCCTGGCTTTTTCCAGAATCTGATAACCGACAGAGCGGGGACCGACACGAGCGCCACTGGCCTCGTCAACGATACTGCCCCCACCCAGGCCGATGGATAATACATCGGGCATGCTGAAATTTGTCCGCACGCCACCAATGTCGTTTGCATCGATCGTTTCACGCGGAAATCCCTGCAACAAAAAGCCAACGTCAGTCGTTGTGCCGCCGATATCGATCACCACGGCTTCTTTCAACCCGGACAGAAAACCGGCGCCACGCATGCTGTTGGTCGGTCCTGCTGAACAGGTCATAACCGGGTGTTTTTCGGCAACATCAGCGTTCATCAGGGTGCCGTCATTTTGCGTAACATAGAGTCTTCCCTCGATATCCAGAGCGGTAAGGGCGGACCTGTATGAATCAATAGCGTATTTCGACAAGCGTAACAGGGAGGCGTTGATGATGGCCGCATTCTCACGTTCAATCAGGTTCAGGCTGCCAACCTGATTGGACAGGGTAATGGAAATGTCCGGCGCAACGGATTTGATGATTGCTGCGGCTCTGTCTTCGAAGTCCTGGCGTACGGGTGCAAAGATCGAGGTTATCGGGACAGAGTGGAGCCCCTTCTCCACCATCTCCCTGGCGGCATCGGCAACGGCCTGTTCATCCAGTGGCATGTACTCCTCGCCAGTGTAATAACAACCACCTTTGATCATGTAAATATGATTGCCAATCGCTTCGCGCAGGTCATCAGGCCAGTCCACCAGCGGTGGAATCCCATCTGTCATTGGTAGCGCAATGCGCATAACCGCCACTTCTGAAAGATGCTTTCGCTCCACAAATGCATTGATGAACTGGGTTGTTCCCACCATCACCGCATCAATATTCTTGACCGGCACCTGGGTGTCATCAAGAACAGCCTTGATCACATCTGTCATACCGCTGGCAACATCAAGGGTCGTCGGCCGTTTCGCTGATGCTAAAACTTCGTCACCTTGCATCAATACCGCATCGGTATTGGTTCCTCCAACATCAACTCCTATGCGCATTCCCAGCACTCCTGCATTATTCATGGTTTTCAATTCTATTGGCCAATCCAATCAATATTGCCCAACATCGTCTTTACGGGG